>JAITOO010000130.1 GCA_031289875.1 Flavobacteriaceae bacterium | reverse complement strand
AAAAAAACAGTAATTTTGTTTTTTCATTGATAATGACAAAAAGAATGAAATTGATTGAATATTAAAGGAAAAAGGAAATAAAAAATGGAAACAAAAAACGAAATTGCTGAATACAACAGCGCTTTTGATGAGGAAATTATCAATATAATCATCATCACGGGAGCGTCTTCATTTTCCGCTGCACAACAACTTGGAAATGAAGAATTATGGACTGCACATATTAAGGTCACAGCATGGAAACTGACTGATTCGGAAGAGATTAATTGCGGAGAATATTCGCTCGTGACAAAAGCTGATGATGATTATTTACGTCATCTGCAAGAAAAAACGCTGCCCAATTCGATTATTTCCGTAAAAGTTCGCAGAAAAGACAACGAATTTTTATTGGTCGAATTTTCGGACGATGAGTGTAAAAACCTTTTGCTGGAAAAAATCTTGAAGGAACAGAAAAAACCGGTATTGTACAGAGACCCCTTCCTGGGAAAATTTGTCCTGGATAAAAATCTTGACCTCTTTGAAGGAAAAATAAAATGGCGTAACAAAAAAATCGATATGACAGTCCCGAAATATCCCGAAAAAAGACTGAAAGACGCCTTTGTTACAGTAAATACCTTGCTGAAAAAACAAATTGTCTGGGATGAAAAACTCAAACGATTTGCAGCAAATAAATTGCTGAAATTAAAAAACACGTCCTGGCTCAACGAAAATGAACCGCAAATAACACTCCCGGAATTTGTAAGACGCATTAAAACAGAACATATAGAGGTGTATCCGAAAGGTAGATTTGAATTTTGGTTCAATGACGGCGATGTATTTGGGGGACATGCTATCGTGGTAAGCGGTAGCCTCGAAAAAGGTCCGTCAAAAGCAACAGTAGAATGAATTAGGAATTAAGAATTAAGAATTAGGAATTAGGAATTGGCTTCGCACGAAATCAACTCTTAGTTCTTAATTTTTCTAAAAAATGATTTAATCGAAACATGTTTCGACTAATTGAATTATTTGTTGTATCTTTGTGTCTTTAAATCGTTCAAGTACAATGAAGAAGATTATAATTTGTTTTGTTGGAGTTCTTTTTTCGGCGAGTATTGTAAACGCGCGGGTTTTGGAGGGGGTTGTGCTGGACAAAAAGACGAACAAACCTGTCCAGAATGCTTTGGTTTATCTTGACCGGACTTCGTTTGAGACGGCAACAAACGCTGATGGAAAATTCAGACTCGATGTTAATAATATGATTAATACCGTTTTGGTAATTTCTCATCTCGCTTACGGAAGAGTGATTATTCCCAATCCTTTTAAATCATTGCCGAAAGTAATTTATCTCGAAGAGGAAGTGGAACAGCTGGAAGAGGTGACGATTTCGGCGGCGAAAAATAAATATACACGGAAACAAATGATGAAAGTTTTCCGACGCCAGTTTTTAGGAGCATCAAAAGGTGGAAAAGAATGTAAAATACTTAATGAGAATGATATTGTGCTGTTATACAATGACGACAACACACTGACGGCATATTCTGATGTCCCGGTAGAAATAGCAAATCCTTATCTCGGATATGATATCCGTTGGGAGATTATCGAATTTAAGGTGAAGTATAAAAGAGAGTCGCTTTCGGAGTTGATGATTTCTTCGGTATCGATAATCGGAACAGCATCTTTGAATGATATTGCTATCGATGACAATAAAATACAACAACGCAGAGAAGATATATACAGCGTTTCGCCACGATATTTTTTCAATTTACTTTCCAAAAGAGAATTGGACAAGTCGAACTTTTACTTACATCACAAAGGCATACCTTATCCGCCCGAAGAAATGTTTACCGTCGTAGATGACACGATTGAAACGTCGATTAAACATATAACAATCAACCCAAAAGAACGAAACGACGAGGGTAAAACAGTTGTGAGTGTAAAACAGACCTTTCAAATCGGAATTAAATTGTTCGACAAATTTTCCCAATTGTTTTTTCTCAGCGATGCCTTTAGTGTTGACTTGTATGGCAATACCGATTTAATCAAAGGATTGCTTATCTACGGCGAAATGTCCACTCAAAGAATAGGCGATATGTTGCCACTAAATTATGGAAATTAGGAATTAAGATTCTTACATCTTCTCCGGTTCGATCTCTTATGCAACAGCTTTTCATCATACTAAAACACAATTATATAGAAATGTCATTCCCTCCGAAATCCTCACGGAATAATACTGTTCCGTCGGCAGCGCAATCTGTCGGGTCGGTTATTTTGCAATATGCACTTAGTTTCAAATCGACCCGGTAGCGCGGAAAAACATGTCCCTTATATCGCGGTTCGACCCACCAGCTTTGTAAATCGGTAGCATCTTTCACCCGACGAATGGTATCCGAAGCCGTTGCTTTCACCAAAGTCCCGCCCGTAGCGGTTGCGTACCAATAATATTCTACTCCGGGGATTTCTGCAAAGCCAATCGCTACGAGCGCTCCCGGACAAGATAAACACGGATAGAGCGGATTAGCGCGGATTGTTTACGCAGATAAAAACCATCCGTGCCAACCCGCCTAACCCGCGTCCACCGCGTTCCAACTATCCAAGTTCTATTTTCGTGTCCCACAATTTTTAATTACTCTTAATACCTAATTATATTTCCTGCAAAGATAAATGAATAATATCTATAAAAAATGTCAACAAATCTTAAATTTTCATAAAAATTTTCTATCAGAAATTACAGGATTAAATAAAATAGTTTCAAGTACGTAGTTAGTAACTTGTAGTTATGTAACCAAATGAAAAATTATGCAAATATTTTTGGTAAGATACAGCTTTTCGTGGAAAAACATGACGCTGAAGGGAGGGATTTTGGTGGTTTTTTCGTGTATTTTCACCACTTATGCACTAGTGTAACATGCCTCAAATTCCTTGCGCGATAGGCTTGTTACTATTAACAAGACAATCGCGCAAGACAATAATAAGTTAGTCTGAACCATGATTTTAGTAAGATTAATATTTCTGAAGGTCGAGCAATCTTGGTAAATCCTGATAATCTTGACAAAATCGCGGTTCAAAAAATATGAGCATAGTTCTTAGTTCATAACTCTCAACTCCGCCTTTGTCTCTCCAATGAGATTCGAACTCACATTCCCTCGCGGGCAGTATGGCTGTAAATACGCTTCCCTACTTTTGTTACCAATTTCGGTGCATCTGTAAACTCTACCGATTAGTCCGCGCGGGTCGAACCGGAATATCCATACACACTGCGGCAAGTCAATTTTTCCGCAG
>JAITOO010000115.1 GCA_031289875.1 Flavobacteriaceae bacterium | reverse complement strand
TTCCACAGGCAATGGAAATATCGTAACCAACTATACTTTACCTCAGTATATATTGGATTCTCAACGAAAATACATAGAAAAACTGGAAGAAGAACTAAAGTATTTGAAAGAATAAAAATCAGCAGATGAAAGACTGAATCGAAGAAAACAGATTTTATTGTTTTTCAATCCTTAACTGTCTGTAATTCTTTCGCATAGGGTGTATCATCAACAATCTGCCAATGATAGAGTTTTGCCATAGTGTACAAATCTCTTAAATTAGAGATTAATTGGTTGTGTGCCAATGCTTTAAGGCTTGACTTTTCCACTTCCTTACAAATGTCGTCTTTGCCCTCATTCATCACTTGGTTGAGTTCCGCTTTAGAAAAATTGTTGAACAAACCTTCTTCCATGCTGTAAATTTCTACGTTGGGGTAAACATTCAGTTCCGGTTCGGGAATAGAAACGATATGAATTTTTTTATCGACAGAATCAATTTCTATTTTCATCTGCTTCATGTCGTAGGTAACCTGCGCTTTTGCAGTGATGTAGAGAACGATATTTTTGTTTAAAAAGTCCAGATATTTGATGTTAAAATCCGCATATTTTTTAGTTCGGAAAGCGGAATAATTCTGTTCAATGACTATCATTTTGTTCAAACGCCGGATTTCGTGGTTGATAATTTGCGTGTCTTCTACGGTTTTTTCGTTTTTTCCGCCGCATTTAAATAATGCAGAAGCGATGAAAACGCCTGTCAAAAGGAAGATAACAGGAATAATATATTTTTTAAGGTTCATGAAATTTGTTTTTTTTGATTGAAATTATTATATAAATCGTACAAAAATAATGAAAAAAATCACCTTTGCCTTAATTAAAAATGCAAAAGTTTAGAAATGAAAATATTAATTAAACCATTGATTATCATTGTAGTAGTGATAATAAAAATAAGTACTCATTTTTTTCGTTCAGCGATAGCGTGAAAACGGAACAACCTACTATAAAATATGGAGATTAAATCCTTTAAAACCCTAAGCAGATGCTTATTAATGTTGTTTTTTTTCTACCTCCGCCCTTTCTGCGAGAGCGTTTCTCCGTTTGTACATTTTTGTACTTGCCCTCTCAAATAACGATGTAATTTATTGATTTACAACGCTTTATGCGAAACTTAGCAGAGAGGATGGGATTCGAACCCACGATACAGTCACCCGTATACTACCTTTCCAGGGTAGCCTCTTCAACCACTCGAGCACCTCTCTTAGTTTTGCTCGGCAAAAATAGAACAATTTTTTGGTTTATGAAAATTTTTATTTGGAAGTCAGCTCGCCGCTCATATTTTTTTCAAATTCTTGTTTCAATTCTGCATGGAGCAAGCCTTTTCCCAAAAGCCACATCAATTTGGCAAGCGCCGCTTCAACGGTCATATCCTGTCCATTGATAACTCCAACTTCTCTGAAAATCAAGCTGTTTTGATATTTTCCGAAATTCACTTTTCCTCGCATGCACTGGGTAATCACAACCAATTCCTTTCCCAAATCTTTCGCTTTGCGCATAATCCACAGTGTTTCATCGTCAGACGGGATATTACCGGAGCCGAAAGTTCTGAGAATGAGACCTTTCAAATCGGGATTAGAAACGGCAGAATCCAACAAATCTTTTCTTTTTCCGGGAAAAAAAGTAAAAATATCCACGCGGTTGTCAAGCATGGGTTCTAAATTAAATTCCTGCTGATTTTTGTGCAAATATTCAGGAAAAACGCCCAAATTCACCCCCGCTTCACCCAAAATCGGATAATTCGGCGAAATAAAAGCGTCAAAATGTTCCGCAGAAAATTTAGTTGTTCGGTTAGCTCTAAACAGCTTAAACTCAAAGTACAAACAGACTTCGGTAATAACCGCCCGATGGTTCTGATACAAACTCGCATAATAAAGGGATGTTATTAAATTTTCTTTGGCATCGGTTCGCAGTTCGCCAATAGGCAACTGCGAACCTGTGAAAATCACAGGTTTTTGCAAGCCTTGCAGCATGAAACTTAGCATGGAAGCAGTGTAGGACATCGTATCCGTGCCGTGCAGAACAACAAATCCGTCGTAATCCGAATAGTTTTCTGCGATGACTGTTCCAAGTTCTACCCAATCGGAAGTGTCTATGTCGGAGGAATCTATGGGCTTTTTAAATTTGAAAAACTCAATTTCAACATCTATCAAATTGATTTCGGGAATTTGGTCAAAAATATTATTAAAATCAAACGGAATCAGTGTGTCAGAGCCGTATTTCTTCATCATTCCGATAGTTCCGCCCGTGTAAATCATCAATATTTTTCGCTTCATTTTTTCTATCGTTTAAAAATTTTCAATCAAATCTTTTGATGTCAATTTCGGGCTGTAAATCTATGGAATTTTCCATAAAATCGTACAATTCTTCTGCCATCGTAGGGGCTAACATCACGCCGCGGCTGCCCAAACCGTTGAATAAAAATACGTTTTTTTTATCGGGGTGCACTCCCAGCAAAGGACGGCGGTCAATAACTGTTGGGCGGATTCCTGCAAATTTTTTGATGATTTTATAGTCAATTTTTAAAAAATGATTCAGATTTTCAACAAGTTCGGTTTGTCCTTCTTCCGAAATGTTATCGTTTACCTCTGTGTAATTGTAAGTTGCGCCTACGTAGTAATAATCATTTTCCATGGGCATAATGAATACCTTGGATTTCACAATGCTCGTTAGAGCCAAGCCGTCGGCAAGGATTACCATTGTTTCGCCTTTCACTCCTTCCATCGGGAGGTGGCTGAACAGCGGGTTTTCTTTCAAGGCGAAGCCGTCGCAAAAGACAATTTTTTTTGCTTCAATTCCTTTGTAAGAAATAAAATTCGGCTGAATATTCAGTTGATTTATATCGAAAATGTCGTCAATCAGAAGGTTTTGAGTGAGAAGATATTTTCTAAACTCGCGAAGCATTTCGCGGACAAAGATTTTTCCGCTTTGCATCACTCGCCCCATGCCGAAGTCGGCTTTGATGTAGGGATTGACAGATTCATGAATTTTCGGGTCTAAAAACGGAATCAGATTTTGGTTTCTTTGGGATTTTTTCGTCCAAGTTTTTACTTCGTCTTCATTGGCGAAAATGCGGTATAAATCAGAGGGATAGACAAGTTTTACGTTCAATAGTTTTTCAAATTCGGAAAAAATTTTCAGCAGTTTGTCTATTTCTTTTTGTGCATTCCAAACGGGAGTGAACCTTTTCAAAACCACAGGATTAAACATTCCCGAAGCGACGTAAGATGCCGAATGGGTTACCAAGTCTATCTGTTTGAAAGATTTATTTTCTTCTAATATTTTTTTTGCCAGACATGAGCCTGCAAGTCCTTGTCCTATAATTAAATAATCAAGCATATTCATGCAAAGATAAAAAAATCCCAAATCTTTTACAGATTCAGGATTTTGGTTGTATCAAAAATGAATTATTCTAATAATTCCACATATTATTTTCCTTTGAAAGGATTAACCTTTTAATTCGCTGGCTTTCTTCCAATTGTCCTTCAGCATCGGCAGGAATGTATCCGTTGATGTTTCCGTCTCCCAAGCCGCCTTCGGATTTGTAAATCATAGAATTGAAGCGACGGGCATTAAGCGCATCGTCAAAAGTGACGGGGGAAGCACTGTTTCTCGGATTGAACAGGTAATAGTAGGACAAAGTTTTTCTTGCATCGGGATAGTAAACCCAAAACAGGTCAATCAGTTCATCCTGCTGCGTATAGCCATCTACGATAAGACCAAGCATCTGAGGGTCAGGTCCCATTGGAGCAATTCCGAGCAAACGATATTTCATTTGTCCCAAACGCTTGTCTATGTACCACATTCCTTTGATTTTGACTAATTTAATCGTTTTGGTATCCGTTTTAATATGGTCTATTCCCTGCAAAGAGTCTTCTTTGGTAATCTTTTCTCCTGAATTGATTTTATCCAAAAACCAGTCAGAAGTCCTTACTGCCTGAATCTTACTCGTTATATTTTCTTTGGAGACTTTCGACGTAAATTCCTCATCTTCATATACTTCTGCAATCTCGCCTGAATTTATACCGTCAAATAAAACATCGTATAAAGATTTGTTATTATTGTTGCCGGAATCGGTATAAGTGTGATAGTAGGGTTGATTTAATTTTTCGTTCAAGTCTATAATTTCCCAAACTACCATTGACCAAAGAATGTCTTTGTCTTCAATAAATCCGTAAGGCAAAACTTGATTGGTAAAGGGTGTGAGGAGACTGTCATTCTGTTGTCCCTGTTTTGCTTCTTCCCTTTTTA
The DNA here is from genome assembly GCA_031289875.1 of Flavobacteriaceae bacterium. Classification (GTDB taxonomy): domain Bacteria; phylum Bacteroidota; class Bacteroidia; order Flavobacteriales; family Weeksellaceae; genus Apibacter. The sequence goes on along the minus strand of JAITOO010000115.1, from coordinate 2,285 downwards.
ACCTCAACTCTTCGGGAGATTCTGCATTCAAAATGCTGAATTGCGCAAAACTCGCCGAACTTATCAAAGCTGTTAAACAAATTATTAGATATTTCATTTTATTGAGTATAACAAATTTTTATTATCTTACATTAATTACTACCGGCGAGATATTAGACTGATTAGATCCTGTTGTTGTTGCAGAGATGTCAAATACCAATACTTGGTCGCCCGATCTTGCTTTGGACAATACGCCTGAGGCTGCGCTCAGCGAACTTCCACTGACTACGGCAGTTGCCAAGCCCGGAACTTTCACTTTGAAGCCTGTTACAGTAAAGGTTACAGGAAATTCAAAGTCCGGTATGGTTGCTGTAATCACTTGGTTAGCCAAAGAGGATGCCGGCATGGAAACATTGTTTTCGCCCCGAATTTGTCCCTGAGCTTTCGGTACGTTTTTAATTCTGAATTTCACAGGCGTAGAGATGACTTTTCCTGTAGAAGTTTTTCCGGAAGCGGTAAAAGTAACCTCAGAACCTGATCCCGGTCTGTAAACCCACCCTTTGCCCGATCGGCTTAACGAGCCGATGGAAGTTGATAAATTTACAGCGCTTGCATCAATACCGGCTACAACGGCGCTCAGCGGATTGTCCACACCGCGATATACGACGTTCATTTTGTCTGCCACTACAACTGCCACTGCGGAAGCGTCTCTGGTTATGTTGGAAACAACTTCATAGGTTTCTTTAAACGGCTGAGTAACGGTTTTTCCGTTGGACTCATAGCTGATAGAACCATTCAAAGATTGCACGCCACCTCCCGAAGCCGTCATGTGAATAACGCTTTTACCGTTGGTCAGCGGAACGCTTCTTCCGTTGAGGTTAATAGAACCTCTCAGCGTATTGTCGTAAGCTCCGAAAGCTACGGTTACATCAAACTGTTCGCCTGCGGTAACGTATTTTGGAGAGGCTACAATCGGCTGGAAAGCACGCAATTCAATTTGTTCCTGTAATTTGTTTGAGAGCAAATCGCGGAGTCTGTTGCCTTCTTCTGTCCTCACATTGGACTGCAAGGTGGAAAGGTTGCTTAAAGTTGCAATCATCGGTTGTCCGTAGAATTTATCAACTGCCCAAGATTTTCCGTTTTTGTCGGAGAAATTGAACAGTCGGGTGATTCTTTCTGCGGATTTTGGGTCGCCTTTGAGCATGAACTGTTTAAACTTGTTCACTTGGTCAATCACTTGTTGGAACTCAGGCGTAATTTTGTTGTCGGAGACGAACAGGATTTTGTTGGAAGCATCAATGTTTTGCAAAGAATTGTAATTGATATCATCAACGTGATTATTTCTTTCGTTGTACTCCACTTTGCTTGTGATTTTTCCTTTCAAAGCCTGAATCATGGAATAAGTTTTGTCAGCTTCTTCTTTTACTTGTTCTGCCTGCGGATAGATAGCGACATAGCCTACTTCTCCTTTGTCTTTTTTGTCTTTGATATTTTGCAGAAAAATTTCGTTGTTGAGGAAAGTCAAGTCAGAGGCAGTCAATAATGACTGATTGACTCCTTCAAACGAACGCAAAACTTCTCTGTCGATATTCATAGCCATCATTGCGATAAACACTAAATACATCAGGTTTATCATCTTTTGACGCGGTGTCTGTTTTCCTCCTGCCATAACTGCTTGTTTTTATGTTAATTATAAAATTAGGCTTTCATAGCATTCAACATACCGCCATATACTTTGTTCAGGTTATTTAAGTTAATTGTTAATTCACTTAATTGTTGTTGGAAGGAAACGGAATTTTTTCCTGCGTTATTCAAATCTTCAATAAATTTCTGATTGGCTTCGCTGTATCTTTTTCCGTGTTCTAACTGCACTTGGTATAGTGCGTTCAGACTTTCCATGTGGGACGATGCGAGAGCCAGTTGATCTTTGTATTTTTCGGTTGCGACAGTGGCTTCTGCGGTTTTGTTGATTCCTTCCACTGAGTTTCCGAAATTTTCGATGCCGCTTCTGAGTCTTTCCAGTAAACTGCTGTCTAACTTAGCTTTGGAGAACATTTCGTCTAATTTTGCAGACAAGGAAACTTCTGCTTCTTGCACTAATTTCTGTTGTGCAGGGGCTTTGGTTTTTCTTTCTGTGGGAGTTCCGTCTTCCAATTCAGGATAAACTCTTCCCCATTCGTATTCACCTTCCGGCGGACTCCAAAAAGCATAGACAATGAACACTATGGCTTCTACTATTAACCCTATGGCTAACACCCAGTTACTGTCTAAATATCCTCCGAAATTGAAATGTGTCATCTTGCACA
>JAITOO010000109.1 GCA_031289875.1 Flavobacteriaceae bacterium | reverse complement strand
TATGTATCTGCCGTAAGGCATCAATTTTTCTTCCGGAATACCGATTTTTTCGGCGATTTTTGAGATATGTTCCAATGGAATGGAACGTGCGATTTCAATATCTGTTTTCATTAGAATTTAAAATATACTGCTTATATTTTCGAATTGTTAAAATTAACAATCCAAATGTATAGTTTTTTCAGTAAATGAAAAAAGATGATTTTTATCAGAGTTTTTAGTGGTTTAATTTGTTGATTATCAGTTATAAAAAAAATATTTAATGAAAAACGAAAAATAATTTTTCCATGTTAAAATTTTACTATAGTTTTACGTTGATAAAATTGTTAAACATTTTTGGTTTAATTATATGCTAATTTTAGAAAAAGACGAGACTATCGAAAAACTGATAGAATCTATTGCCAAAAGATTATTTTTTAGTGAAAGAAAAATTAATTTCAAACCATATAAAATTTATGAAAATATTAGCCTTGTTCCTTTTGTGTTTAAGTTTTTCAGTAGAAGCGCAGGTGCTGAAAACAAAAACCCTAACGTTGAAAGATGCTGTGGAATACGCCCTGCAAAACAAAGCAGATGCGAAAAAAGCGCAGCTGGACATTGAAAACAGCCACTATCAAATAGTGCAGGCGAGAGCCAATCTATATCCTACGGTTTCGGTTTCCGGAAATCTTTTGTATAATCCCATTTTGCAGGAAATGATTGTTGCGGGAGATGTTTTTGGGCAGTCCGGCCAGACGATGATACTTACTCTGGGGAAAAAATGGGGCGCTCAGGCAGGAGTTTCCGTTACTCAAAACATTTTCAATCAGCGGGTTTTCGTAGGCTTGAAAGAAGCAGAAACTACCCGCGAATTTTATCGAATCAATGCGAAACTCACCGATGAGCAAGTGATAGAGCGTATAGCAATTGCTTATTACAGTGTCTTTGTTCAAAAATATCAACTGGCAACCATAGAAAACAGTTATACTTTCACGAAAAAAACGCGGAATGTCATTAAAAGTTTGTGGAACAACGGCTTGGCAAAAAAAATTGACCTCGACCGCGTGGACGTGCAACTTGCAAATATATCTTCGGAAAAAACCCAACTTGTTAATGCCGTCCAGCTTTATGAAAACGTCCTGAAATTCTACATGGGAATGCCCATAACTCAGTCGATAGAACTTGCCGACGAAGATTTTCAAGTAAATTCCGTTATGCTTGACGATGATGATATAGACGTGGAAGATCTCACCGCTTTCAAAGTTCTGGAAAAACAGGAAGAACTTTTAATGTTAAACAAACGAGCCGCAAAATCCCGCTATTTTCCCACGTTGGCGTTGCAGGGAGGTTACAACTACATCGGACAGAGCGGCAAATTCCTGATTTCCAAGGAAAAAAACAACGATATTTTATGGAGTGATTATTCGCAGATTGTATTGGCGCTGAATATCCCTATTTTTAATGGTTTTGCTACGAGGGCTGCTGTATATCAAGCAGATGTAGGTTTGAGGAAACTTCAATTGGACATTGCTGATGCAAAACTGGGTCTGGAACTTGATTATCAAAATTCAAAATCGCAAGTTGAAAACAATTACGCTTCCGTGCAAAGCCAGAAAGAAAACGTACAACTCGCTCAACAAGTGTTGAACAACACGCAAAACAATTATCTGAAAGGCTTGGCGAACTTAACCGATTTAATCGAAGCGCAAAACACTCAGGTTCAAGCAAAAAACAATTATTCCAATGCAGTATTACAATTCAAAATAGCAGAAATTCAATTATTAAAAGCAAAAGGAGGTTTAAACACGTTAATACAATAAAGCTAATAAAGCAATGAAAACCAAAAATATAATAATCATAGCCGTATTGCTGATTTTGGTCGGCGGGGGAGTGGCAACTGTCATCAACAACAAGAAAAAATCTCAGGAAGAGATACAACTCGTGGTGCAGACCAACGCCAGCATTGCTGTCAGTGTGGCGCAGGCACAGTTTGAAAACATCAGCACCTATTACGTAGCCAATGGAACCTTTGAACCGTTTCAAGAACTCAATTTTTCCTCTGAAATTTCGGGAAAAATTGCCCAAGTCTTAGTCGATAAAGGAAGCTATGTTCATGTCGGACAAACACTTGCTATTATTCAGCAAGACCAACGAAACATTGGACTATCAACGGCGCAGGCATCCTATCAAAACGCTCTGGTGGATAATCAACGGTACGAAAACGCTTTCAAAACAGGCGGAATTACCAAACAGCAACTTGACATGTCGCGTCTGCAATTGAAAAATGCCAAAGCACAGTTTGACCTCGCAAAAATCAATCTCGGCGACACCAATGTCAAAGCGACTATCGACGGCATTGTCAATGCCAAATACATCGAACCCGGTTCGGTAGTTGGACCGGGAACTCCGCTGTTTGAAATCGTCAATGTTTCAAGCCTGAAACTGAAAGTAGAAGTGGACGAAAACCACATCATCAACATGAAAACAGGCGATGTTATCAAAGTGAAAACCAGCGTTTTCCCTGACAAAACTTTTGTCGGAAAAATCACCTTTATTGCTCCGAAAGCCAGAATGTCGCTGAATTTTCCTGTTGAAATACAGGTTTCCAACAGCCAAAACGAACTCAAAGCAGGAATGTACGGAACGGCAGTTTTCTCCGATTCGGAAGATGAAAGCGAGAAAAAACCTGTCTTTGTGATTCCGAGAGACGCTTTCGTCGGCGGGCTGGAAAACAATCAGGTGTTTGTGGTTAAAAACGACATTGCCAAACTGATAAAAGTGGTTTCAGGCAGAAATTTCGGCGATAAAATTGAGATTCTCAGCGGATTGAAAGCAAGTGATATTGTTGTAACGAGCGGGCAAATCAACTTGTCGGACGATGCAAAAGTAACGATTCTAAAATGATTGATGGTTCAATGGTTAAGGTTTGAGCCGTAAACTTAAATAAAAAAAATGAATTTACCCGGAATATCCATAAAACGTCCTACTCTTGTTGTGGTTTTGTTCACCATTCTCATACTTGGAGGCATGCTTTCCTACCCTTTGCTGAGTTATGAACTGATACCGAAATTTGAAGTTAATATACTTACTATTTCCACCGCTTACCCCGGCGCATCGCCGACGGAGGTTGAAAACACAGTTACGAAAAAAATTGAAAATGCAGTATCTTCCATCGAAAATATTCAATCCATTCTGTCAAGATCCTACGAAAATGTTTCAGTGGTTACCATTTCCCTGAACGATGGAACAGACGTAAATTATGCCTTGAACGATGCACAACGAAAGGTGAATTCTGTCGTTGCGAAATTGCCAAAAGATGCTCTCACACCTTCGCTGACCAAATTCTCGCTGGACGATAAGCCGGTTATGACCGTCGCTGCAACAGCCGACATGAGCGAAACGGATTTTTATGACCTTATAACAAAAAAAATTCAACCTGAACTTTCACGAATTCCCGGGGTAGCTCAAATAAACATTGTCGGAGGACAAGAAAGGGAAATTCAAGTAAATATCAATCAAAGCAAACTCGAAGGTTACGGACTTTCGCTGCCCGGCGTTCAACAGATAATATTGGCTTCAAACCTCGACTTTCCCACCGGCGAGATTAAAACAAGAAAAAATACAATGTTGATACGCCTTTCGGGAAAATATAAAAATGTGGAAGAACTCAGAAATATGGTAATTCTTACACAATACGGCGTGCAGATTCGTCTGGGTGACATCGCAGATGTGCAGGATACTTCAAAAGATATTGAAAAAATTTCACGATTCAACCAAAAGAGCGCCGTTTTGCTTCAAATTGCGAAACAAACAGATGCTAATGCTGTGAAAGTAAGTAAGTTGGCTAAGCAAAAATTAATCAACCTGCAAGATGATTATAAATCGAATAACGTAAAATTAGTTGTGGCAAGCGATTCAAGCGATTTCACCCTCGAAACCGCAAAACACGTTATGTATGACCTTATGTTGGCTATCATCCTCGTAGCAATAGTCATGTTGCTTTTTTTGCACAACATCCAAAACGCATTTATTGTCATGATTTCCATTCCATGTTCACTAATTGCTACACTCATAGGACTTTATTTACTGGGATATACTTTGAATCTATTGACTTTGGTGGCGCTTTCGTTAGTAGTAGGGATTTTAGTAGATGACGCCATTGTGGTTATGGAAAATATCCACCGTCATATGGAAATGGGAAAAAACAAAGTCCGCGCATCTTATGACGGCACCAACGAAATCATAATTACCGTAATGTCCATTACACTCGTGATTATCTTCGTCTTCTTACCTATAGCTGTTACAAATCAATTAGTTACAAACATATTAAAACAATTCTGCGTAACGGTAATGATTGCTACCGGTTTTTCATTGCTGACTTCATTTACTATCGTACCTTGGCTTTCATCAAGATTTGGAAAATTGAAAAGAATGGACAGCAGAAATGCTTTCGGACGATTTATCATTTGGTTTGAAGAAATGCAAAACAGATTTGCCCATTGGATTTCAGGGCTGCTTTCATGGTCGTTGAAAAACAAGATGAATAAAATCATCACAATGAGCATTGCTACTGCTTTGTTTATCGGTTCCATATTGCTTATAGTTTTCGGATTTATAGGCGCTGAATTTTTCCCGCAAGTAGATAGAGGCGAATTTATAATTCAAATAGAACTTCCGAAAGATGCTTCTTTGGAACAAACAAATTTTGCTCTGCAAAAAGCCGAAAATTTTTTAGCCAAAAAATCGGAAGTGGTGAATATGATTATTACTACCGTTGGGCAGGTTTCAGGAAAACTCTCCGTACAATCAACCTCTTATAAGGGCGAAATAATAGTCAAATTAAACGATAAAAGAGAAAGAATCGACAACCCCACTATTTATGCCGCAAAAGTTAAGCACGAAATGGAAAAACTGCTCGTAGGCGCAAAAATCACCACAGCGACGACATCACTGGTAGGCACTGTGGACAATGCGCCTTTGCAACTCGTGGTTACCGCTCCGGAGATGCAAAGCGCTATGGCTTTTGCTAAAAGAGCCGAAACCGAACTGAAGAAAATTGACGGAGCAACACAGATATATCTTTCAGTAGAAGAAGGAATGCCGGAAATCAATGTACAAGTGGACAGAGACAAAATGTCGCTGCTCGGACTGAATTTAAGCATGGTAGGAGAAACGATGCGAACCGCATTCAACGGAAATACCGATGCCAAATTTCGACTCGGAGACAATGAATATGATATTAATGTGAGATACGATGCCTACAACCGTTCAAATATAGATGATGTGAGAAATATCGTTTTCTCCAACAATACAGGACAGCAGATAAAACTTTCACAATTTGCCGCAGTAACCGAAGAAACAGGCACAACACAACTCGACCGCTACAATAGAAGTCCGTCGGTAACCATATCGGCGCAGGTTATCGGAAGAGCTGTAGGAAACGTAGCATCAGATTGGAAAGCAAAATTTTCTCAACTTAAACGTCCCGCCGGCGTAAGTTACGAATGGATAGGCGATATGACCAGGCAAAACGAGGGTTTCGGCGTTTTGGGAATTACCTTGCTGGCAGCGATAATCTTGGTTTACCTTATCATGGTCGGGCTGTATGACAACTATGTCCACCCGTTTGTTGTGCTGTTTTCCATTCCCCTTTCGCTGATAGGCGTATTCATAACTCTCGCATTAACAAGAATTTCACTGAATATTTTCACACTTCTCGGAATAGTTGTGCTCATCGGATTGGTTTGTAAAAATGCCATACTTTTGATAGATTTTACCAATAATCGAAAAAATGCCGGAGAAACGACCTACAAGGCGTTGATTCAAGCAAACCATGCAAGGCTTCGCCCAATTTTGATGACGACCATCTCTATGGTTTTCGGGATGCTGCCTCTCGCATTTTCCAACGGACCGGCTGCGGAAGCGATAAAAGGCTTGGCATGGGTAGTCATCGGAGGGTTGATTTCTTCCTTGTTTTTGACGTTAGTCATCGTGCCGGTGGTGTATTCAATCATGGACGGGCTGATATACCGCACTCTCAAAAGAAAGAAAAAAACAGATTACGAAGCCGAAATGCACGCCGACTATACGCCTATGGAATTAGACGATGACGGTTTTTCCACGAAGCATAATTAAGAGAAAATAAAAATTACTGTTACTTCTTCTTGTTTTTAATCGTTACAGGAAGCCTGCCTTTTGCCTCTCGGCTTCCGTCCAAAACATTGACAATGGAAGTTTGTGTATAAATGTTGTTCTGATATGTCAAAATGATATTTTGCACAGCAGAAAGGTCTAAATCGTTCAAACTGTATGGACTGATGAAATCGCAAAGCGTAACTTTATATTTTCCAGACAGTTGCATGATGGTGTTCTTTGTATTTTCAGAAAGTTTATACGAATAGTAAACGGTCGTTTCTGTATCTTTGTGAATGCCGATAATCAGCTCATAATCTTTTGGATTATAATGATTTAGTTCAGAAATATTTTTGACTGTTTCCAATGTTGGAAATCTTTTTTTCAGCAATGAATAAAAAGCCTGATAATCTCCGTTTTCCAATGGAAGGTAGACATATTTTTTATGCTTTTTTAAAGGAAAATTCTCTTTTGAAGATTTAAGGAGAGTAATCGCCTCGGCATATAATTTTTGATTTAATTCATGAGTTTCCTGAGTGTTCAAATCTGACATCAAGTTAGCGGTATCAATCGGTTCAAATTTTTTGCTCAAACCTATCCAATATTTGGCATACAAAATCTTCTTCACGCTTTCCTCCAAACGGCTCATCGAAATTTCGCCCTTGCCGATTTCCTCCTTGATTTTTTGCTTGCCCAGCGCCACGTTCTGTGAGAACAAAAGCACATCGTTTCCCGCTCTGAAAGCGAGATAATCCATTTCTCCATAGGGATAATTTTTGGCAACGCCCTGCATATTCAGCGCATCGGTAACAATCAACCCCTTGAAGCCTAATTTTTCCTTTAACAGCTTGGTAATGATGTTATAAGACAACGAGGCGGGAACTTTCGAGTCAGGCTCAAACTCAGGCACATTAAGATGAGCGACCATAATTCCATTTACTCCACTGGCTATCAATTGTTTGAAAGGATACAACTCCAAACTGTCAAATCTCGCCTGAGAATGTTTCAAAACCGGCAGGTCTAAATGACTGTCTGTGTCTGTGTCTCCATGTCCGGGAAAATGCTTGGCAGAAGACAAAATGTGTTCATCTTGCAACCCCCGCATATAAGCAAGCGCTTTTTTCATAACATTCTCTTTTTCAGAGCCAAAGGAGCGGTTTCCTATAATTGGATTGGCAGGATTGACATTGATGTCCACAACAGGCGCAAAATCCCAATGAATGCCCATTCTTCGGCAATAGAGTGCAATTTGGCGTGCAGTTTGGTAAATCAGACTGTCGTCGGCGATTGCTCCCAAAGTCATCGCCCAAGGAAACTTTGCCGTCCCCGTAAAACGCTGTGCGAGCCCCCATTCGCCGTCAATACCAATCAGCAGAGGCACTTTTGATTGACTTTGCAATTGATTGACCCATTGCGCCTGCTGCACAGCATCGTCCTGCATCAAAATCAAACCGCCTATATGTTCCTGATTTACAAGATTATTAACCTCTTGCGTATGCGGTATTCCTTTGTTAGTATAAGCTGCGACAATAAAAAGCTGGGCGATTCTATCTTCCGTAGAAAGAGATTGATAGGTCGAATCTACCCAAAATTTTGCCCGCTCATTTTTTTCGTTCAAATTTATTTTGTTGGAAAGGTTTTGTCCCAAAGAAAAAACAGATGCCAATAGGTAGAAAATCAGAAAAATAGTCTTTTTCATAAAATTTCGATTAATTTTTAATTTACTGATTTTCATTGACATATCGGCACATTTACTGATTTTCAAAATTAGTTCGTTAGTTATTCCAAGTCCAAGTCATAATTTGCTATGGAAAAGCTGGTTATAACATTTTTTTCGTTAAAGAAAAAAGTAGCATATGCCGATCCTGTTTTCATTTTGTAAGTCGGAAGTTGGGCTTTTTTAAATTTCACTAACTGATTGGGATACAGTTTCTGAATGCTGCTCAGCGTTGATTTGTTCAAAATTATGGAATTGCCTAATTCTAAGTAATTTAAACTACCATAATTGAAATTTACCAAAGAAATCACTTCGTCATTATTAGGTTTTCCATCTGCAATAGCATCAGTTATTACGCTGATTTGAAATCCGTTGGAGAAATCCCATGTGTAAATATTACCCGCTCCCGAAGATTCATAACCGGTATAACGAGCTATCGTATTGATAGATGCAACTTTTGGCGGAAGTTGAAATCCCGTCTTGGTAAAAAACAAAGTCTTGATTTTCGAAGCGGAAATGGGTCCGTAAATCAGTGATTTTGTTTGAATTTTACCGCCCGCCGATGTTGTTTTTTGGGTCTGCGCACTGAAATTTCCCAGAAGTAAAACGACTATTAGAAAGGAAAAAAAAATTCTCATAAAAATACTGTTTTATTTACAACTTTAAAAGTAATAAAATATTTTGAATTAAGACTAATTTCAAAGGAAAAAGTTTAAAAATCAGGTTTTTTGAGCTACTTTGACGTGGTTTTTGGCTTAATACAATTCTTCTTGACCGTTTATCTAAAAAGATTAAACATTTTGGAATTGGTAAATTTACAGAGAATCATAGATGTTAACTTACAGATAATCAAACCTAAAAGGCTTTGATTTCTATGAATAATTACCAATCTCACTGGAAATAACTAATTCAGACAATTTAAGGCACTACCAACATTTGAATCCTAACGGATTCATTCTATCTGTTATAGGTTGTTTATTTTTTGTTACTTAAGTGCCTGATTCAATTGATTTATATGTATTTACGCCTCTAATTCAATCTAAAATCCAACAACAAATTTTCCTCAATTTCGTTTAGC
>JAITOO010000074.1 GCA_031289875.1 Flavobacteriaceae bacterium | reverse complement strand
AGTTGAAATGTTCAAACCTGCTTTTACCCCAAATTTTGTTGCCGTCGTCTGTGCTGTCGCAACCATTGCCGTCATTGTAAACAATGACACAACAAATAAAATTTTCTTCATTATTAGGTTTATTAAAGTTTTCGGCAAAGATATAGATAATTTTCTATCTATATGATTTTTATTATGTTTTTTAGTTTTTCAATAAATTACTCATAAGTTTTCCCCTCAAAATCTGCTTGCTTGTCTTCTTTTTTTTCAGGCGGGTCGTTGAGCAGATGTCCACAATGTTTGCAGTACAGTGCGTCTGATTCATGGTTTTCTGCCATGCAGTAGTGGCAGACCTGCAGGGTCAGCGCCTGTTTGTTTTTGCGGTATTCTACCGTAACCAACCCTGCGGGAACGGAAATAATAGAATAACCTAAAACCATGATTCCCGAAGCGACGATTTTCCCCAAAACCGTTACAGGAGCAATGTCTCCGTAGCCGACAGTCGTGAGCGTTACGATTGCCCAATATATGGACTGGGGAATGCTTGTAAATGCGCTGTTCGGCTGTTTGCCTTCAATCACGTACATGAAAGCGCCCAATATCAAGGTAATAATGAAAATGAAATATAAAAAAACAAAAATTTTGGGTCGGCTGTTTTTCAATGAGAGGAGGAGAACATTGCTCTCGTCGATGTAATCTACAAGGCGTAAAACTCTGAAAATCCGCAACAGTCGTAAGATTCTGATGACCGCCAAATAGTGCGACTGAATGAAGAAAATGCTTAAATAGGTGGGCAGGATTGCCATTAAATCAATAATTCCGTAAAGACTGAAAATATATTTTTTTGGTTTGACCGAAGCAATCCGCAAAATATATTCCACTGTAAAAGAAATAGTTACCCACCAATCCAAAATATACAACCAAAAACCGATGCTGGCATTGATACTGTGAACGCTTTCCAGCATGATAATCACCGTGCTGAGGGCGATAAAGAAAAAAAGCATAATATCAAATGATTTTCCCTCGAAAGTATCTGACTCAAAAATAATCTCGTGAAGTTGGGCTTTCCATCGGGCAACACCTTTTTTCTGGTTGTAGCTGTCGCCCTCCACTGCGATTTTAATCTGTTTGAAAATATTGAACATAGCGGTAATTTTTGACACAACAAAATTAAAACTTTTCCGGTTTATACCTAATCAAAATTAATAATATTATGAAAGGCAAACTGAAATTGAAGGTAAATACTGAAAAGAGGGCGGGGGAGTACCCTTGCATACTTGATTGTCTTTATGGAAATGGGAAAAGAGAATTTTTGTAAAATTTGAAATCCTAAAACAAAAAATCATAGCCTTTCAGGCTGAGTTTCTGATATTTATCGGCATCAAACATATAGAGTTTGGCTGCTTTTCGTGAAGAAAGGGCATCCACCATTTCGGTTTCGATAATCAACTGAGAATTAAATATTTTCTTCCTGAAATTTCGTTTGTCCATTTCTCGGTTCAAGGCAGTTTCGTAGAGTTTTTGGAGTTGGGCAATGGTAAAATATTTCGGCAGCAGGTAAAAACCGATAGGACGGCGTTTCACTCTGCGTTTCAAGCGTTCTTTGGCATAGTCAATGACCTCATTGTGGTCAAATGCCAAATCGGGGATTTGAGAATATTCTATCCATTCTTCGCCCCGTTTCTTTGAAAGGGTTAGGAGGTCTTCGTCTAATTTGACCAGCGCATAGTAAGCTACGTTTATCACTCTGCCTAAAGGGTTTCTAAACACTTTGGAAAAGGCTTTCAACTGTTCGGTAAAACTGTAGCTCACTTGCGTATATTTTTCCATGAGTTTATCTACCACTTTTTCAATGCTTTCGGAAGGCGATACATATCCGGAAGGAAGCATCAAACCACCTTTGAAAGGTTCGTTTTTTTTCCTTATGAATAAGATGCGGAGGTTTTCTCCGTCGAATCCGAACAATACCAAAGAAGTAGCGATAGCAACATTAAAATAAATGTTCTTCTCTTCCGATGTCATATCATGGAATGGGTCTTAGTCTCAGTTATTCTCAGTCATTGAACAGAGCATCCATCAGCCTGTTTTTATCATTGAAACTTTCTTCCATGATAATCATGCTTTCGGTGCGGATAACGTCTTCAATGTCGTCAATTTTGTAAATTACATTTTTAGCATCTTCGGCATTTTTTGCGTAAATTTTGCAGAAAAGGTTGTATTTTCCTGATATTACGCTAGTTATAGTAACGTTCGGCAATTTTTCCAATTTAGCCAAAACGTTTTGTGTTTTATTGGATTTTGACAATAAAACTCCAACATAAGCTATAAAACCGTAACCGAGCAAGCCGTAATCGATGTTTAGCGATGTGCCTTTGATTACGCCTGTATCTTCCATTTTTTTCACGCGAACGTGGATTGTACCTGCGGAAACATTCATCTTTTTAGCAATTTCCGTGAACGGCATTCTTGTATTTACTGCCAGAAACTGCAAGATTTTTTTGTCAGTTTCATCAATATAAAAATTTTCTTTCATAATGTAAAAATATTTGTTTTAGTTATGCTAATTTATTATTTTTTTGTCAGGCAAAGGTATAGATAATTTTATTAATATAATAATTTTTTTTATTTAATTATGTAAATATGATTAAAATCATTATTGTAAAGTGATGAAATCATGTTTTTTCTGTAAATTTTTACTATTCTGAATTTTTACAACCGTTTTCCGGTATTGTTTGAGATTTATATTAATTCATTAAATATCAATATATTATAATGATTTATTTTCTCAATTTATAACAAAGGTAGTAATATATCAGGGTTTTAAGTTTTTCTTTATGGAAGTGGGCAACGCTGCTTTGTTTACTATAATTGCTGTCGTTTTGTACTGAACGTAAGGCTTGGTAACATATAAATACCCTTGAAAATCATTGCTTACTCCCCAAGAATTTTTTACGGCATAATATTCTTTTCCTGTCTGGTCTTTTGCCAATCCCACAATGTGCATTCCGTGGTCGTCGGTAGTAGTAAGGTCATTCAGAGCCTGTTGGCGCATGTCTTCGGTTATTGTTTTGTCAGGTTTCGGCGCATCAAACAGGGTAGCTTTCTGTTCCGCCGTCAGGTGGTACAAATCCAAATCGGGAACGTAGGCAACACCGTTTTTCCAACTGAAATAGGGTTCAGAAACGTCCGTCGCCCAACCCACAGTATAACCTTTTGCCAAAGCATTATCGATAATTTCAGTCAAATCTTTCATCGGAACGTTGTAAACGCGGTCTGCACTCCAATTGTCGGGAATCGGAACGACAAATTGCGTATAATAAGGATAATCTTTGTAGGAAGAAATCTCAATATAATCATCTATGTTTAAGTTGATTACTTCTTTGGCGAAAGTTTGAGGAGTGTAGGTTTTTCCTTCGTAAACGAAAGTTTCAGGCACTGCGCCGAGATATTTGTCCAGCGTAGCAGAAAATTTTTTCATCCAGTTGAGGTCAATTGGCGGATTGGAAACGGATACTTTTACGATGGAATCCAATTGAGCTTTTAATTCAGTTTGCATTGTGTCAAAATAGTTTATCACTGCGCCGTTGAGCAGCCCCGTGTAAACTTCCTGCGGAATTGCGCCGTATTTTCGGTACATGTTCAATACATCGTGCAGTTCACCGCCGTCGCCATAATTTAGCGCTCCGCTTAGCAGAACGTACAGTTTTGCCTTGTCTTCGTAAGTCTTTCTGGCAGTGTAAATTTCGGCGATATCCAAAATTTTTCCGCTTTTTTTATAAACTTCGGATTCGATGAACGAACTCCCCGAATAATCCCAGCAAGTCCCCGAAGATCCCTGATTTTTAATGGAAGTGTTATCCAACTGCTTAATGATGGTGAAATGGAAATTGGCATTGTCAGACTTGTTCCCTTTGATTTTGTTAATTAGATCGTCTTGCGCAAAAACGCTTGAAACGCTGAACAGCGTAAGGATTGTTATAATTATTTTATTCATGTTAAGATTGTTTATTGTTTAAAATTTATATGTTTAAATTAAATAATTTTTAGCAAAAGTAAATATAAATTTTGATTTTTAAAACTAA
>JAITOO010000062.1 GCA_031289875.1 Flavobacteriaceae bacterium | reverse complement strand
ATTCCTTCATGACCGGAGCGGTTTTTTGTTCATAATAGTCACACCGTTCCTCATGTGTCATGTCTTTTATCTCCTCCCAAATGCGATCACGGATAGCGTCAACCTCTTCCTCGACTGGTTATTGCGCCAAGAATATATTTCTATTTGTAAAACCGCATTATAACATTCCTTTAATAATTAAATTTGATGCATGGCTCCGCAGCCATTTCGTCCTAGTCATCTGAATTATCGTAATTTGCGTCAATCAAATTCTTTGCCCATTCTTCAACCTTTTTGTTTGGCTCTTTTGTACAATCAACAACAAATTCCTGTCCCAAAGTTTTCCAACACCATCTGCCTTCACTATCAAAAAGATTGTTTTTATTATGTGAGCAAAACTTAACATTTGCAAACACATCCCTTGGCAATTTCCAATTAGTTTTAGTTTTTTGATTTTCTGTTAATATGATTGAATTTCCATTTTGTTTATTTCTCAAAACCCCATAACCATGTATCTTATCGTTATAAGATAATTTGTCACGAGCTACGTAGATACAGTTGTTGGGATAAATATTTGCTTGAAAACCTTGTGCGTGTGGGTGGTTCTTAATATCTGGATTATTGTTCGCATAATCCAAATATTCTTTTTGTCTTTTAATAAGAGATTCTACTTGCATATAACCCCAAACCGCGTGAACATCGGGTGCATTTGGCTTATAACAAAAAGAACCATTTTTTTCTATCGTTTCTTTAAACCAACCGAAAAATAAAAAAATGTCATCTTTACCAATTCCACACTTTTGCAAAATAGCTTGCGCGACACCCCATTGTCCAAATAAACCCCGCCAAATATTTTTGTTACTTATCCGGTTTCTTGCATTATACCGTAAATCGGGGTCTAAATGGGCATTCGTATTAGGTTTTCCTCGCGGGTTTAACTCGCAAATAATTTTTGCGTAGTTTTTCCCATTAAATTGAATGTCTTTATATGGCAATGAAGATATACCTTCTGGAATTGGCAATGAAAGAAGTGTCCCGTCCGCAAACATTGGACTTGGTATTCCTCCATTACTGGTATCAAAGCCTTTGCGACTGAATATAATTTTCATAATTTCATCCTTTTATTAAATTTGGTGCATGGCGCTATGTCTTAACCAATGCGACAAACTTTGTTTTCATGTATTATTCCCTTGTCGGGCATATTTTTTGTCGAGCGCATAATTAAAATGTTGATAATCCGGGAACACAAATGTTTCATTTATGTTTAATAAACCGAGTTTTTCCAGAATAGGGTCTTTTGCATCTTTTGAAATTGTAATTGTATCAAGAATCCATTTGTCATTCATTATTGCGGGATATTTTTTATCTTTATCGATCCCATATACAAAGAAATAACCATCCTGCCGTATTATACGCGGATTATTCATTCGAGGATGAAGGCATTTTACAGAGATTATGTCATCGTAGTCAACAAGGTTGTGAAAATACGGTTTTTCTTCTCGTATTCCATCAACCAAATATTGTATTTCTTTGTTTTCATTAAACTCTTCACGTTCATCGGCATTTTTGCAGTTTGCTTTGATTTTAGAAACAGAAAATGACGAGGAGCGTTTACAAAGATTAGCGATAATACTAACCGCATCGCTATCACAAAATTTAATTTCTTTTTTGGGAACAGAAAAAATATATACTACGCCGTTCGTGTCTTCTTTGTTCCTTGCCTGTTCTGTGTAGCAGGCAAAAAAAAGGGCAATAAGCGGATTTTTGCTTATATCAAGTAATCTTGTTGGGAAGCCGTAATGCTGCATTAATATCAATTTTTCAATGGTTGTTTTTTGAGCAAGCATTTCGCTAGGAAACATTGATAATGCCTCTTTATAAATGACATCCTCATTTTCTATAAAATTAAATTGCGGTTGATATACGCGAGGGAGTAATTTGTCATGCTTCTCGTTTTCACCACGATAAAATAAAATATTGCCTTCATCACATTCTATATCTAAACATTTAGTAATAAAATCGTTTATATTATAAATAATCATCTCATCACCACCTTTAATTATTGTTGAATTTTTTGCAAGCCTCTTTATATTTCTCTATAATACCTTGGCTAATCACTTGGCCTGGTCGGTAAATTTCCAACGCTTTCCTGAAATTTGAGATTGCCTCTGAATATTGTTTGCGATTAAGGTATATGCTACCAAGAAGTTCATAGACAAAAGCTAACTGCGCCCTTGCCGCTGCTTGCGTTTTTGGGTTGCTTGTCGTGTTTGTTATTGCCTGAATAATCACTGTGCAATCTGTTACTGCTTTTTCATACTGTCCCTGCAAATAGTATGCATAAGCGCGAACTCGCAAAATGCGATACCGCTTTCGAGAATGATTCGGCAGCAGGGCAAGCGCTTTTGAACAATCCTCTATTGCTTTTTTGTAGATTTCGTCTTCTTTTTCTTCTTTAAAGGATAGAGCATATCCACGTTGCGCGTAAACTCCGGCTGACGGATATTGTTTTTTTGCAATACGCCGGTCAATTATATCAGTATAAACAGCTATCGCGGAATCACAATCAAGCGCCGCTAAAAACTTGTTGCCATCTTGCAAGTTATTCATCTTTTTCTCCAACCTTTCAAAAAATTGCGGAACTAAGGGCGCACCAGCCGGAAACCTATGCTGGCGAACCGAATGGACGGAAAGTTGAACCTCCGGTACGCCGAACGGAGGAACTGCCCGCCGTAGCTCCACGAGCCGCCCCGAAGTATGCGGAAGTAGCCAGAGACCGCTCCGTCAGGGTTGATCTGCGCACCACTGGAGTAAGCCCAGTCCCAGTCCCAGCACCATTCCAATACGTTTCCGTGCATATCGTATAGGCCCCACCGTTCGCCGCAAAAGTTCCTACATCCGTAGTCTTTTCCCGGGCTGTCCCGTCGTAGTAGGAAGAAAATCTGCCGTCGTAGTTCGCCTGCGCTGTCGTTATGTTGCTTCCAGTGTTAAACGTCGAGGTCAGTCCTGCGCGGCAGGCGTATTCCCATTCCGCCTCGGTGGGCAGCCGGTAGCCGTTCGCGTTCTTGTTCCATGTTACCAGCCATTTTATGTTATCACTGTCGTCGCTATTCTCGTTGTTGGGGTCTACCCGCACTTTGTTTACCGTATACGCCGGATTCAGACCCTCCCACTCGCTCCGCTTGTTGCAGTACTCTATAGCGTCATACCAGCTTACGTTCTCTACCGGCAGTTTCGCCCCCTTAAAATCGCTGGGGTTCGTTCCCATAGCCGCCTCGTATTCCTTCTGCGTTACCTCGTACTTCCCCATGTAAAAACTACCCACAGTTACCTGATGCTGCGGGCCTTCAAAATCAGATATTTCTGGCTCGCTTGCCGGGCTGCCCATTGTAAACGTGCCGCCTTCTATGCGGACGAAATCGGCGGGGACAGCGGGTTGTTGCTGGGCGCCAAGAGCGGCGGCGGCAAACATCAAAAATAACGCTATGCAAACTAAAAACTGTTTTTTCATAGATTTACTCCTATACTCCGTTTTCCAATAAAATTATAACCGCCAATCAACGGCAACGCCGCTGATTGGTACCCGGCACCGCGTCCAATTTCGCATCATTATTTTTCATTTTATATAACCTTTTATATCAAAATCATTTAATGCTACATTTGTTGGCAAAAACAATGGGTACCTTGGATTATCATTTTTTGTGAAATTACCAAGGTGCTTCCACTTAATTTTTATCCCATTTAACTCTTTTACAATCTCCTTTAAACAATCAATTAAATAGTTTCTTTTTCCTATAAGATCTCCCCATGCTGCAACGACTGTTGCCCCATCTTTTACAATACCTTTAATAACTTCAATGTTTTTTTTATGCATTGTTGGATTACAAGTACCAGCTAAATTATTTGGGTTTGTTGCCCTTTGAGAGTAAACATTTAACATAATACACGAATCATAACCGTTTATTCCTGAAATTGCTTTAATCTTTCTCATAGCCGGATCAGGTTTTTCTGGTGTCGCCGTACTTGGATTGATACAAATAAAAAATCCCCGCCCTGAAGGGCGGGGTATTTTTTTTTGTAGAGGAAATTTTTTGTACGTGTGGGGTTTACTACCATGAATTCTAAGCGTTGCCATAATTTAACCGCCCCAAGGGGC
>JAITOO010000207.1 GCA_031289875.1 Flavobacteriaceae bacterium | reverse complement strand
TTTATAATTCATACCTTTAAGCCCTAAAAAATAAAAGTATGAGCAACGACGAAGAAATTTTCGGCAAAAGACCCAAACAATATTTTGAAGTCGGAGAAAAATATTCCCCTACTTTCAAGGCAGCCTGCATTTTCATGGGATTTTTAGGCTTTATTCCCATATTGTTAGCAATTTTAGGCTTTCTGAACTACTATTTTCCCGGAAAACCTGCTTGGTTTTTTGCTGCCAACCTAATATTCGGTGTGTTAATGATTTTCGGCGTGGTACTACTCTACCGCTTCAAGAAATGGGGAGTATATCTATTTGCGGGAGCTTTAGTAATAAATATCCTTTTCCACCTTTCTCTGGGTTGGGAAGAATTGGACATGATTAACGGTCTGTATTTTTTTATCGGCTTTGCCTTAGTACCCATTATTCCCCGCTGGAAATATTTTAAATAAAAACATCATGAATATCGAAGAATTAAGGTATCCCATAGGTAAATTTAATCCGCCTGAAATAATCACTCCGCAAATTTTAGACCATTGGATTGAGGATATTGCTTCTTTCCCGCAAAGGCTTAAAAAAGAAGTTGAATATTTATCCGAAGAACAACTCGACACCCCTTACCGACCGGAAGGCTGGACGATAAGACAGGTAGTGCATCATTGTGCAGACAGTCATATGAACTCTTTTATCCGGTTCAAACTTGCCTTGACGGAAAACAATCCTACGGTTAAGCCTTATTTTGAGGCTCTGTGGGCGGAATTACCCGATTATAAATCAGCGCCTTTAGAACCAAGTATAAAGATATTGGAAGGTGTACATCAAAGGTGGGTCATAATATTGCAATCTCTGTCTGAAGAGGATAGGAAGAAAAGTTTTTTTCATCCTAAAGACAATAAAACTATTTATTTAGATGAAGTAACCGGAATTTACGCATGGCATGGAAATCATCATCTTGCCCATATTACGACTTTAAAAAAATCTAAAAACTGGTAAATTCTTTTGAATTTATGAGAATAGACATCATTACCGCCGTCCCCGAACTGCTGAAAAGCCCTTTTGAAAACTCAATGGTCAAGCGGGCGCAGGAAAAGGGTTTTCTGGAAATTTATCTGCACAACCTCCATGACTATGGTAAAGGTAATTATAATCAGATTGACGATACCCAGTACGGAGGAGGCGCAGGAATGGTCATGATGATAGAACCTATTGACAAATGTATTTCCCAACTCCAATCTGAGAGAAAATACGACGAAATTATTTACATGACTCCCGACGGCGAAACTCTGAACCAAAAAACCTGCAACTCGCTGTCTCTCAAAGAAAATATTATCATTCTCTGCGGACACTATAAAGGAGTAGACCAGCGCGTGCGCGATTTGTTAGTTACTAAAGAAATTTCCATTGGCGATTATGTGCTAAGCGGCGGAGAATTAGGGACTTGCGTATTGGTTGATGCGGTGGCTCGACTGCTTCCGGGCGTTCTCAGCGACGAGACTTCGGCGCTGTACGATTCCTTTCAGGACAATCTGCTGGCGCCGCCTGTTTACACGCGTCCCGAAGAGTACAAAGGCTTGAAAGTGCCGGACGTTCTGTTGAGCGGACATACGCAGAAAATAGAAGAATGGCGGCAGGAAATGGCATTCAAACATACGGAAGAACGCCGTCCGGACTTGTTAAACGACTAAGAACATGGAAGAAATTATCAATAAAGTAGAAAAAAGCGGATTGACTGTTCTTGATTTGGAAACTTTTTATCCCAAAGAAAAACGCATGGTTTTTGACCTGAAAGATTTTCTCTATGAAGGCTTGATTTTGAGGGAAAAAGACTTCCGAAAATCGCTTTCTGAACTGGATTGGTCTCAATTTCAAAACGCTTATGTTGCAGTTTTCTGCACCGCCGAAGCCATCTTTCCGTCGTGGGCTTTCCTTCTGATTACAAACTATTTAACAGGAATAGCCAATCTCGTTTCTTTCGGCAGTTTGGAAGATTTGGAACGCGATATTTACACACAGATTATCAATAATTTAGACGTAAAAGATTTTCAAGACAAGAAAGTGCTTGTCAAAGGCTGCTCCCGAAAACCTGTTCCTCAAAATGCTTATATTCAGTTAGTTCAAAAACTAAAACCTGTGGTTTCTTCCCTGATGTTCGGCGAAGCCTGCAGTACCGTCCCAATTTACAAAAAGAAAAATTGATTTTCCGTAAAATTGTGTAATTTTGTAAGAATATAAAATTACAACTATTAGATAATCAGATGATTTCCAGAGAAACCATAGACAAGATTTTTTCAACTTCCCGCGTGGAAGAAGTCATTTCCGATTTTGTAAACCTGAAAAAATCAGGCAGCAACTACAAGGGACTCAGTCCTTTCGCAGACGAAAAAACGCCGTCGTTCATGGTTTCTCCGTCCAAACAGATTTGGAAAGATTTTTCTTCGGGAAAAGGCGGCAATGTGATTACTTTCGTCATGGAACACGAGCATTACAGCTATCCCGAAGCCCTGCGCTATCTCGCAAAAAAATATAACATTGAAATTGAGGAAGATAAAGTAGAACTCTCCGAAGAACAGAAAGAATTGCAACTCAATAAAGAAAGTCTGTATCAAATATCGGAAGTTGCCGCCAAATATTTTCAAAACCAGCTATGGGAAACGGAAGAAGGACAAACCATAGGACTTTCTTATTTTCGGGAACGAAATTTGCGAGACGACATTGTCAAAGAATTTCAATTAGGATATTCGCCTAAAAACCGAGACGCTTTCACCCGCTACGCCTTTGAAAAAGGCTACAAAAAAGAAGTTTTGGAACAATCGGGACTGAGCATTTTCCACGAAAATTCTGAGCAGGGCATTGACCGTTTCCGCGAGCGCGTCATCTTCCCGATTCACAGTTTTTCGGGGCGGGTGCTGGGGTTCGGCGGGCGCATTTTGCGAAATGACCTCAAAACGGCAAAATATTTCAATTCTCCTGAAAACGAAATCTATCACAAAAGCAGCATTTTATACGGTCTTTTTCAAGCAAAAAGCCACATCATCAAAACGGACAACTGTTTTTTGGTCGAAGGATATATGGACGTGGTTTCGCTTTGCCAGAACGGTGTTCGGAATGTCGTCGCTTCATCGGGAACCTCGCTTACGACGGAGCAAATCCGGCTGATAAAAAGACTGACTAACAACGTAACCATTCTCTATGACGGCGATTCGGCAGGAATCAAAGCCTCTTTCAGGGGAATTGACATGATTTTGGAACAGGACATGAACGTCCGAGTACTGCTGTTCCCCGATGGCGAAGACCCTGACAGCTTTGCCGGAAAGCATTCTGCCGAAGAAATTGAACTCTTTTTTAAGGAAAATATCAAGGATTTCATTCGTTTCAAAACCGATATTTTATTGGAAGAAACGCAGGGCGACCCAATTAAAAAAGCGGGATTAATCCGAGACATTGTTGGAAGCATATCCTTAGTCAAAAGTCTGATACAAAGAGAAATATACGTTAAGGAATGTTCAAAAGTACTGGATATTTCAGAGCAAGTGCTGTTCAGCGAGCTGGCACAAATTACACAGAAAAAAACGCAGGAAGAACGCAGAAATTTCAAGGAAGAAATCAAACTCCAACCCGTTGAAAAAACAGCGGAAGAAATTGAGACGGACTTCACCCCAAAATTGGAAGAAGATATTTTGGATTTAATGCTTTCATACGGAAATCTCGAAATCATGATGAGCTATCTCCTTGACGAAGAATCATATAAAACTACCGTTACGGAAGAAATCATTCACCGTTTTGAGGAAGACGACATTCATTTTTCGATTGATTTTTACAGGAAGATATACGAGGAAATCGTTGAGGGACTGCAACATAACGAAATCCGAACGGGAGAATTTTTCGTCAAATCCGAAGATGAAGAACTGAATCGTTTTGCGGCGCAGAAAATGCTGAAAAAATACGCCATCAGCAATAATTGGGAAGCCAGAGATATTTTCGTACCAACAGTGGAAGAGCATCTGATACAAAATACCAAAAACGTTATTCTTAAATATAAATCGCTCAAAATCATGAAAATGAAAGATGAATTAGCGTTGCAACTTAAAGAAGAAAGTTCTCTTGACGAAGAAAAACGGACGGATATTTTCCGAAAACTTATCAGTTTAGACCATCTGCTTAAACAAATCAACGAGTTGGAAAACAGAGTAGTCTGAGAAAAATCATAATTTATTTTTTAACAAAATGATGCGGTAAATCTTTTTTTTCAATGAAAATTTTTATATTTGTCGTCGAAAATAGCTAAAAAGCAATTATGAATATTAGTGCATTTTTTAGATTATTTCAACCCAAAGACAAAGTCTTTTACACTCTGTTTGAGAAAGTTGCAGATAATCTTACCGCTATGTCCGCCGATATGTTGGACGGAATGAAATCTCCAGAAGTCATCACCGATTCTTTTTACAAAAAAATAGCTGATTATGAGCATATTAATGACAAATTGGCTCATGATATTTTTATGGAATTGGGGAAAAATTTCATCACTCCTTTCGACCGCGAAGACATTCAGCAGCTTATCGCCTCTTTGGACGATATTGCCGACTTTATCTACGCTTCCGTCAAGTACATACGTCTTTACAATTCGCCCTACCTGCCGTCGTTTCCTGTATTTGCCAACCACATCAACGATTGTGTTGTGGAACTGAAAAAGGCAATTTACAACATGCGTGATTTAAAAAACACAAAAGAAGTTTTGGATTCCTGCGTGGAAATCAATCGAATAGAAAACGTGGTGGACGACCTTTTCAGCAATGAACTGGCAGCTTTATTTGAAAGCAAAAGAGACGTCATTGACATCATCAAACTGAAAAATATTTTGGAATATTTGGAAGACGTTTCGGACAAATGCGAAGACGCTGCCAACGTAATCGAATCTATTTTAGTTAAATACGCTTAAAAAAATGTTGATTTTACTTATTACTATTGTCGTATTAGCTTTTATTTTTGACGTTATCAACGGCTTTCACGATGCGGCAAATTCCATAGCGACCATCGTTTCAACCAAAGTATTGACCCCGTTTCAAGCGGTATTGTGGGCGGCATTCTTCAATTTTGTCGCCTATTTTATTGCTGTTTATATCATGGGCGAATTTAAAATCGGAAATACTATTGCCAAATCTGTTCACGAAGATTACATCAATCTGTACGTGATTTTTTCCGGTTTGGTAGCTGCAATCATCTGGAACTTATTCACTTGGTGGTCAGGCATTCCTTCTTCGTCCTCCCATACGCTTATCGGCGGATTCATCGGCGCAGCGATGGCGCACGTCGGCGTTTTCAATAAGGAAGCATGGACGGATGTTGCTAATTACAGTGCAGTGATTCCTATTATTTTGTTTATTTTCATCGCCCCGATTCTCGGAATGATAATTTCTTCCATCATCACATTGATTATCCTTAACATATGCAAAAAATCCAATCCTTTCAAAACCGAACATTGGTTTAAACGGCTTCAATTGCTTTCTTCCGCCCTGTTCAGCGTGGGACACGGAAGTAACGATGCCCAGAAAGTCATGGGTATTATCGGTGCAGCTTTTATCTTCTACGAAGTCAATGTGTTGCATGCTCCCGAATATGTCGATTTGAGCGTAGCTGACAGATTTAAGCATTTCACCTTAGATTATTGGTGGGTGCCTATCAGCAGTTTTATTGCCATTGGTTTGGGAACGATGTCGGGAGGCTGGAAAATTGTAAAAACTATGGGAAGCCGCATCACGAAAGTAACTCCGTTAGAGGGAGTTGCAGCAGAAACTTCGGGCGCGATTACCCTGTTTTTGAGCGATCATTTGGGGATACCTGTAAGCACTACGCATACCATCAGCGGGTCAATCATCGGCGTTGGGCTGGTAAAAAGAGTTTCCGCCGTCCGCTGGGGAATTACCATTCAGTTGTTGTGGGCATGGATTTTGACAATTCCTGTCAGCGCACTATTGGCAATGGGCATTTACCACATTGTTTCGCTGTTTTTGTGAGTTTTTAAATTTACACACTCCATATTCTAATGTTTCGTTAATCATAGACAACATTCTAATACTCTAAATATCCAAAAAAAATACAACGCATCATTTTTTATTGTAAATTTGAACTTCAAAATAAAAAAATTATGAACAAAATCAAACAACTTATCCTTGCTTCGGCGCTGCCTGCGGCGGGATTGTTTGCCCAGCAAAACGATGCAATTAACTTGAATTATATGGATACAACCGTTCGTCCGCAAGACGATTTTTACAATTATGTGAACGGCAACTGGATGAAAATCACAGAAATACCTGCTGACCGTTCTCGTTGGGGAAGTTTTGACCAGCTTCGGGAATTTACTGATTCCATATCGCTGAACATTCTGAAAAAATCTTTAACACAAACTTTTCCAAAAGGTAGCGAAGGACAGAAAATCGCTGATTTATACGCCTCCTATATGGATATGGACACGAGAAACAAGCAAGGTTTAACGCCGATTCTCCCTTATTTGAAGAAAGTCGATGAGGTGAAATCCTTTGCTGATTTGCAGAAACTTCTGGAAGAACTTACTCCGCTCGGCATGAATCCATTCTACGGCTACGGCGTAGGTGCAAGCCTGACGGATAGTGGAGAAAACGCTATCTATATGGAAATCTGCGACTTGGGGTTAGGAAGAGATTATTATCAAAAAAATGATGAAAAATCTCAAAAAACTTTGCAGGACTACACCCTATATCTTTCTAAACTACTGAAAATCATTGGTTCTAAAAATACCGACAAAACTGCCGCCGATGTAGTCGCTTTTGAAAAACAACTGGCAGGAAGCCTGAAAACTGTTGAAGAACGCAGAAATCCGCAGTTGATGAACAATCCGTTTGCTTTCCAAGATTTGTCAAAATTTTCTAAAAATGTGAGTTTTCCCAAATATTTAACCGATTTGGGCATAAAAACCGATACGGTCATCATTCCTGAAAAGAAATATTACGAAGATTTCGATAAGAATTTCAGTCCAAAAAATCTTCCGCTGCTAAAAAATTTCATCAAAACGAGCATTGTCAGAGGGGCGGCAGGAAGCCTGACCCAAGAACTTGATGATATAAACTTTGACTTTTACGGAAAAACCCTGCAAGGACAAAAAGAACAGCGCGCTCTGGACAAACGCGCACTTTCGAGCATCAACGGCATTGTCGGCGAAGCCTTTGGGAAGCTCTACGTAGCCGAAGTTTTCCCCGAAGAAGCCAAAGTAAATGCAAAAGAACTTATTGATTATCTGAAAAAATCATTCGTCATTCACATAAATAATTTGAGTTGGATGTCGCCTGAAACCAAAGCTAAAGCGCAGGAAAAATTAGACAAATTCACCGTTAAAATCGGATATCCCGATAAATGGAGAGATTATTCAAATCTGGAAATTGTTTCTGTGAAAGAGGGCGGTTCATACTTTCAAAACTTGTTGAATGCCAATTTGTTTAATTATGATTACGACAAGGACAAAATCGGTAAACCCGTTGATAGAACAGAATGGCATATGAGTCCGCAGACGGTAAACGCTTACTTCAACCCATCAAACAACGAAATTGTATTTCCTGCGGCTATTTTACAGCCTCCGTTCTACGACTACAAAGCTGACGCAGCTGTGAATTTCGGCGGGATAGGAGCGGTTATCGGGCATGAAATGTCGCACTCTTTTGACGACAGCGGTTCGCAATTCGACGGCGACGGCAACCTGAAAAACTGGTGGACGGACGAAGATTCAAAAAAATTCAAAACCGCAACGCAGGCGCTCGCCGCTCAATACAACAAATACGAGCCGCTGCCGGGCGTTCTTGTGAACGGACAACTGACTTTGGGCGAAAATATCGCCGATTTAGGCGGAGTTTCCATTTCCTACGATGCTCTAAAACTGTATTTAAACGATAAAGGCACATCAGGGCTGATTGAAAACTTCACGCCCGACCAAAGATTTTTCCTTTCGTGGGCAACGATTTGGCGCACGAAAAACCGAGACGAAGCCGTAAAAAATCAGGTAAAAACCGACCCTCACTCGCCCGGATATTTCCGTGCAATCGGTCCTCTGGAAAATGTTGATGCCTTTTACAAAGCGTTTGATGTGAAAGAAGGAGACAAAATGTTCAAACCTGAAAATGAAAGAATCGTGATTTGGTAATAAGATTTGGTAATTTATACTGAAAAAACTGTCCCTATTAGCATACGGACAGTTTTTTCGTATTTCTGATATAATAAAAATCGCTCTATTCTTCGTGGCAGAGACATAAAAAGGTAGCTTAGGTGAAGCAGGAGTAAGAATGAAACATACTTTTTGAAAAATTTAATTGCCCTCCATTTGATACAGAAACAAAACAACTTCTCCTTATTTCTCCTAATTAGTCAAAAATTAGGAGAAACTTTTGATTTTTTCTTCAAATTCTGCTGATTTTATAAAAGCAGCTTTTCGTTTATTTATCTGTATTTCAGACAAAAAGCATAATTTTTTCAATTCGGTTAAATCTGTACGGGCTGTTTGATTGGAAACTCTAAAGCGAGTTTCAATCTCTTTAATTGTAAAAACAGAATTAGGTTTTTCTGTTAAAATTTTGAGTATTTGCGCCTGACGGATATTAATTTCTTTGATATGAGCAAGTAACGAAACGCTGTTGCTTTCTTCCGTTTTTCTTTTCAAATACTGTTTTAACTCATTAAATGCAATTTTCATTGCCCTTAAATTGTATAAAATAAAGTAAGTCAAATCGTTATCATCGTATTCCGTATATAAAAAAGCCTTTTCATATTGTCGTTTGCTTTTGTAAATAATGCGGGAAATAGACAGATATTCCACCATCCAATAACCTTGTTTCAACAAAAACCAATAAAACAATGAGCGTGCGGTACGACCGTTTCCGTCAGCAAACGGGTGAATGTATGCCAACATAAAATGAATGACTATTCCCTTGATAATCGGGTGTATAAATGGGTCACTCGACTGATTGAAAAATTTTTCAAAATCGCTAAGTAATTTTTCTATCTCAGTATTTGAAGGCGGATTATGAGCGATATCGCCTGTTATTCCGTCCATCACAAGAATATTGTCATTATCTCTTATTTTGCCCACATCATTAGTATCGTCCAAAGTGTTAATAGTCATTGAACGGTGTATCTCTTTTAGTTGCTCAACTGAAAAATCAACTTGTGAATTATTCTTTATATAATTAATTGTTTGATAGTTATTTACTATCATTTGTTGGCTTTTGTTTTTCGGTTTTTCATTTTTGCGAAGCATATCTTTGGCAACTTTCCGCGTAGTGATAGCTCCTTCCATTTGGCTTGAAGCAATTGCCTCTTCCATTATAGAATTGACCAAATAACGATTTTTATCTTGTGAAAGCAAAATATTTTCGGAAGTCAAATACCCGCCTATGTTCATATCCAAATCGTGCAACAGTTCGAGAATTTCGTTGGTAATGGTATAATAAAACGTATATTTTCCAAATGTAAGATTTTTGTAATTGAATTTACGATATTGCTTGGCAGCAAACCATAACATTCTGTTTTTAAATGTTTTTTCATCTGTTAAATACTTCGCTTTATCCCAATATAGATAGTCGGCATTGATTTTTTGAACCAAAGGCTTAACTTTTTCATCGAAATAAAATAATACAGCTTTTGCAGACTCTGTTTCTGTTTCTATTGGCGGTCTTTCCAACATAATTTTTTTTCAATTTTTCAAAGATACAAAGTTTCTCCTAATTAGTCAAGAATTAGGAGAAACTTTTCGGTTATATCCGGATAGATTATTTTCTGTTTAGAAAAATTCGCCAATAAATAATCGCATATTAAGTACGTGAGCAAATTTTAATTTCAATTCATGATTTTCAAATTCACCAATTAACTCAGTCCGACCACCTCGCCGTCAATCAGGTCAATCGACTGAGCCATAGTGTTTTTCGGAAGTCCGGGCATACGCATCATCTCTCCTGCTACTGCAACAATAAATTCCGCTCCGCGATTGATAATCACATCATTAATTTTGAAATCGAAATTTTTGGCAACGCCATAGCCTTTCGGGTGAGCAGAAAAAGAAAACTGTGTTTTGGCAATGCAGACAGGAAAATTTTTCATTTCCGTTTTTTCTATTTTTTTCAGTTGGCTCAGCGCCGTTTCGTTGTATGAGACCGAAGCCGCACCGTAAATATTTTTTGCGACTTTTTCGATTTTTTCCCGAAGGGAATCCTCGTCCTGATATGCGAATTTGAGTTTTTGAGCCGGTTTTTCTTCAATCATTTTTACGACCTCGCGGGCGAGTTTTTCCGCTCCTGTTCCGCCCTCGGCAAAGGCATTGTTTACTGCAAATCCGACTTGTTTTTGCGTACAAAAATCTTTCACGATTTGAATTTCTTCTTCGACGTCTGTGTTGAACTTGTTGAAAGCCACAACGATACTTTGACCAAAAGATTTGATATTTTCGATGTGTTTGTCGAGATTTTTCAAGCCTTGTACCAGTCCGTCGAGATTTTTTTCCTTGATATTTTCAATCGGAACTCCGCCGTGCATTTTCAGACCCTGCGCCGTTACAACGATTAAAGTCAATTCAGGTTGTAATCCTGATTTTCTGCACTTTATATCGAAAAATTTTTCAGCTCCCAAATCAGCTCCAAAACCTGACTCGGTAATCGCATAATCTCCGTAAGTCATAGCCATTTTGGTAGCAATCACTGAGTTGCATCCGTGCGCAATATTGGCAAAGGGACCTCCGTGAACGAAAGCCGCCGTGTGTTCTGTAGTTTGCACCAAATTTGGATTCAGGGCATCTTTCAGCAAAACGGTAATTGCTCCCGCCACGCCCAAATCTTTGACCGTAAAAGGTTCTTCATCAAATTTATAGCCCAATAAAATATTTTCAATTCTCCGTCGTAAATCGTCGATATTTTCTGCCAGACATAAAATTGCCATGATTTCGGAGGCAGGCGTAATATCAAAGCCCGATTCCTGAGGAATGCCGTTTTTGTTTCCGCCCAATCCGCTGACAATCTGGCGCAGACTGCGGTCGTTCACATCCAAAACGCGCTTCCACAACACCTTTTTTAAGACTTTGTCCGTACCTCTGTTCTGATAATTATAGTTGTCGAGCAAAGCAGCAATCATGTTGTGTGCTGACGTAACTGCGTGAAAATCACCTGTAAAATGCAGATTGATGTTTTCCATCGGGAGAACCTGAGCATAGCCTCCGCCTGCCGCACCGCCTTTCATTCCGAAACTCGGTCCCAAAGAGGGTTCCCGCAAAGCCAGAATGGCTTTTTTTCCTATTTTATTAAGTCCCAGAGCCAAGCCTATGGAAACGGTCGTCTTTCCAATTCCCGCTTGGGTCGGCGTAATGGAGGTAACTAATATTAAATGAGACCGGTCTATTTTTTTTTTCGATTGCAGAGAAAAAGGAATTTTTGTTATGTATCTGCCGTAAGGCATCAATTTTTCTTCCGGAATACCGATTTTTTCGGCGATTTTTGAGATATGTTCCAATGGAATGGAACGTGCGATTTCAATATCTGTTTTCATTAGAATTT
>JAITOO010000079.1 GCA_031289875.1 Flavobacteriaceae bacterium | reverse complement strand
ATTTGGCAGTCGTTTAAATTTAATAAGCAGATAAGGAAAAACTCGCTTTTTTTGTTTTTTCAAAGTAAATTTTGAAAAATTCCCTACTTTTGAAGTTCAAAAAATATTATTTGCCCATGAAACCTAAAGACATCGCATATATCCGCAGTTTATTTCCTGTTTTACAGCAGAATATCAATAAAAATCCGTTGGTTTACTTGGACAATGCTGCCACGTCGCAAAAGCCGCTATCTGTGCTGGATGCGGAAAAAAACTATTATCAGACTATCAATTCCAACGTTCATCGCGGTATTCATACGTTGAGCCAGCGGGCAACCGTCGAGATGGAAGAAGCGCGCCAAAAAGTGCAGGCGTTTATCAATGCCAAAAAAGATTACGAAGTCATTTTTACCAAAGGTACTACCGAGAGTATCAATCTGGTAGCTTCGTCTATTGAGCCTTTGATTGAAGCAGGCGATGAGATTATTGTTTCTTATTTGGAACATCATTCCAACATCGTCCCCTGGCAGTTTTTGGCAGCACGCAAAGGCTTGACGCTCAAAGTAATTCCTGTTGATGACAACGGCGAACTGATTTGGGAAGACTACCTTAAACTCTTAACCGACAGAACGAAAATCGTAGCGGTCAATCAAATTTCCAATGCGCTCGGCGTGGTCAATCCTGTAGAAAAAATCATTAAGGAAGCGCACAAAGTCGGGGCATATGTCTTGATTGACGGAGCGCAAGCTGCTCCTCATAAATATATTGATGTTCAGGCTCTTGGCGCTGATTTTTACACTTTCTCAGCTCACAAAATGTACGGTGCAACGGGTGTTGGGATTTTGTACGGAAAAGAAAAACTTTTGGACGCGATGAAGCCGTATCAATTTGGCGGCGAGATGATTAAGGAAGTAACCTTTGAGAGAACCACTTATGCAGGACTGCCGTTCAAGTTTGAGGCGGGAACGCCTAACATCGCGGGAAACATCGTTCTGGGCAAAGCCATAGATTTTATACATGATATTGGCATAGAAAATATTGAAAATCACGAAAATGAAATCTTGAAATATACCACGCAGAAATTGAGCGAGCTGGAAAATCTCACGATTTATGCAAAAAATGCGAAATACCGTGCAGGTGCGATTTCTTTTAATTTAAATATTCCCAATATCCATTCTTCCGATGTCGGCTTCATTTTGGACAAACAAGGCATCGCTGTCCGCACGGGGCATCACTGCGCCCAACCGATTATGAAACGCTTCGGCATTACAGGAACGGTGCGTGTTTCCTTTGCCGTTTATACAACTTTTGAAGACATTGACCGTTTGATTGAGGGCGTAAAAAAAGCTCAGCAAATGCTCAATTGAGACGGAGCGCTGATTTTTTTAATATATCAGAAAATTTGTCGTTTTTGGCAATACGGAATAATTATTGAAATTCTTTGCAGGTGAAAAATTTTCCTTTTCATAAAGATGCGGCTGCTGTTCCGCTGATATTGGCTGCGCTGATTTGGCTTGTGTTCGGCTTGCAGCAGTGGTTTGGGCTGGACGGCTGCTACGGCATCATTCCTTTGCAGGTAGACGGTTTGAAAGGGATTTTGCTTTCTCCGCTGTTTCATGCTGATTTTAAACACATTGCGAGCAATACTGTTCCTTTGGTCGTATTGACATTTTTGACTTTTTACTTTTATGAAAAATTGGCATATTTTGTCATCGTTTTCGGGTGGATTGTTTCGGGCTTCATGGTTTGGATTTTTCCCGCCTTTGATTTTATGAACTCAACGATAGTTTCCTGCCATGTCGGCGCAAGCGGAATTATTTATCTGCTGGCATTTTTTTTATTTTTCAGCGGAGTTTTCAGAAAAGATACAGCGCTGATGGCGGTTTCGCTGGTGGTGGTTTTTTTGTATGGAAGCATGGTTTGGGGAATGTTTCCGCAAGAGATTTTCGGCAAATACAGCGACCACACCATTTCGTGGCAGAGCCATTTGGCAGGTGGGATTTGCGGTGTTCTGCTGGCTTTCGTACTGAGGGGACACGGCAGGCAAAAATTGCTTGATTTTTGGCAGCAGCCAAATTACAATTCCGTTCAAGAAGAGGAATTGTGGCAGAGATACAAGGCGCAGTTTCCCGAATATTTCCTCGAAGAGGAAAACTCTTCGGACGAGCCTGAATGTCCGTTTAATTTGTTTTATCGGTACAGGAAAGAGTAGATTCTTTCACATTGGAAAAGATGCAAAAAACAACCATGAAAAACAGAATGCCTTTTTGTCTGCTAAAAAATGATTCTGTGAAAAACAAAAAAGAAATTAAAGTTAAAACAATAAAAATACAGAGGTTTTTTCTTTTAATAGACCAATAAAAGCCATAAACAATGAAAGATGTTAAAAGAAGAAAGCCTATAAACCCCAATTCTATCAGGGTCTGCAAGTATTGATTGTGAAAATTATACGTGTAAAATTCCTCATATAAATTATAATGTTCGTAATATTCTTGAAGAAGATGTTTGGCATTTGCTAATCCTAATCCAAGCAATCCAATATGATTATATTGGAACATTTCCCAAGCAATTTTCATTTGCAGAAATCGAAGTGAAGAGCCTGTCCATACATAATCATAAAATTCGGTCGTATTCCAAACGTAGGTGAAATTAGAATTTATTTCAAATAAGAATCTGTTTTTTAACTCATTATTGGTTAGTAAAAAAACAAAGAGAAAAATAATGAAAATTAATAAAAAACAGATAATGTGCGTTTTTTTATGGACACTCCTTTTCAATGAAATGATAATTTGTATAAAAATAGTGCTAATAATCAGATTTTTGGAAGAAAGAAGAAATAAAAATACCGATAGAAAAAAAATAAGTACAAAGTCCCATGTATTTTTTTTTTTGACAAAATTTATCAACCCTAAAAGTGAAAAAGCGGTGAAGCAGGAAACATAAATTGCATTATTATCAAACAAACTAACAAAAGAATGATAAAAAAATACGTCAATTTTGTGATGAATATTGAATTGGTAAAAAGAATGGGCAATACAGACTGCAAAATAAGACACCACGCACAAGCTGAAAATTCGTAGGATTTTTGTTATATTTTCAGAATTAAATTTGGGATATTGAGCAAAAAAAAAGGGAATGATTAACAAGGGAAGTTGTTTCACAATGCCGTGAATGGTATTTGCCACATTGGTTGTCCATAATAGGGAGCATACTCCCCAAATGTAATATAACACTATTAATATAGAAGTTCTATTGAAAGATATTCTTTTGTTTTTGATAAGAAAGGCAACACCTATTACCAATCCTGCAACAAGAAAGATATTACTTACAGCATAGCTGATTAATAATGAGCCCAAGAAAAATCCCAAAAAGATGGAGAGGTGTTTTTCGTTCAGGAATTCAAACATTCTTCTATGAATTTTAAGTATTTATTATTAATTACTTCCCAACTGTATTCGTTTCTGATTTTTTTTCTGTTTTCTTCTATTAAGTTTAAATGATTTTTCTTTGAAATGTTATTGGTAATCGCACAAATTTCGTCTGCATTGGAAAAATAATAAGCATTCCCGTCCAAGACAGAACGGTTGAAAATGTTGTCATTTGCAACAATCAGACAGTTAGAAGCCATAGCCTCGAGTAAGGACGGATTTGTTCCACCAACAGAATGTCCGTGAAAATACAAATCAGAAAAATAACGAAGGTTATTTAATATGTTCATATTATAAATAGTCCCAACAAATCGTATTTTGTCTGAATTTTTGTAAGTTTCATGCAAATATTTCCCATAGTGAGTGTCTGCATGATTTCCTATAAGAATCAGTGGTTTATCTTTTTGACTTTTTAAAACACCTTTGATTATGACATCAATATTATTCTCCGGTTCCATTCGGGCTATTAGCAAATGATAAGAAAAAGGTTTTAAGTTGTAATCGGAGAGTATTTTCTCATCAGGAGAAGAAAAAAGACTTGCTCCGTAAGCAATATATTCGGATTTTTTTTTGTAAGTAATTTCTAAATAATTTTGTATTCCGATAGAATCAACAATCAGGAAATCGCTATGGCTGATGGCAAGTTTTTCCATTGCTTTTAAAAAGGTTCGTACTTTTTTAGAATATTTTGACCTTTTCCATTCTAAACCATCCATGTTAGTGATAATGACAGCTTTTTTAGGTAAAAAAAAATGCCAAATAGCACTGCTTGTATAGCCTAATTGCAGAATTACGTCAAAATTCCGTTTTCTGCTGTCTAAAATACAGTTGAGGTCGTAAATGAATTGTCCGACAGTCCCAACTATCTTTTCAGGGTTTTTACGATGTATGATATGTACCCCTTTATATGAGTCTCCTTTATACGGGTGAAACGACGAACTATATACATATACCTCATGCCCTTTTTCCTGCAAAAAAGTTGAAAAATACTCAGCAAATTGCTCAAATCCACCATAATGATTTGGAATTCCTCTCGTTCCTAAAATAGCTATCCTCACTATAAAAAATCTTAAAAATTCGATCTAATAAAAACTAAACCGAAAAAAATATTTGGCAAAGTTAATTATTTTATAGTTAATTTCCATTAAATATGGGCAACGCAAATTCAACTTCTAAATGCGACAAAAGTCAATATAAAGATGCGTAAAAAATTTTAGACGGCGTTTGAAAGCAGAGTTTTTCTCTCGGTCTTCTATTTATTTTGTTCTGTATCAGTCTGATAAAATCATCGGAATACAAGTTAAAATCAGCTCCTTTAGGCATATATTGCCTGATAAGCCCGTTAGTATATTTCGTTCAACCCTCTTTCTCAGGAAAAATAAGGGTGGGCAAAATAGAAATCTGCTTTTAATTTTTCAGCTATATATCTCGTGTTCGGCGAACTCAGAGCCGTTATCGGAGGTGATAGTATGTATGTTTTTACAGGCAAAGATTACATCTGAGACTTTCCCTCTTCATCAAAATATTCAAACAAAAAATCGTTGTAT
>JAITOO010000039.1 GCA_031289875.1 Flavobacteriaceae bacterium | reverse complement strand
GTCTGCGCCTGCAGCTGATGGGAGCTTCGTAGTTTTTCCATGAAATAGTAGAATAAAAGGTGTTCATATCTTTCGACAAACTGTTTTTTACGCTGTGTTTGAAAATATTCGCTTTCTTTTGCTACAACAAAAAAATCTCCGATTTTTTTCCAGCAAGTGTCTATGTTTCTGTCATCTACGGCAGAACCTAAAATCACGGGAGGATCCCAATCCCTGATTTTTCTCGGCATGAGTTTCAGTGCGCGGATAATGTCCGCCTGTGTGTCAATTACAGCACGCGAAGGTTTTTCATCAACCTTGTTAATAAACACTAAATCAGCCATTTCCATAATTCCTCGCTTGATTCCCTGCAATTCGTCTCCGGTGGAAGCGATAGTCAAATAGAGGAAAAAATCACAAATTTCGGCAACAGTAATTTCTGACTGTCCTACGCCGACGGTTTCTATTA
Organism: Flavobacteriaceae bacterium; assembly: GCA_031289875.1. GTDB lineage: Bacteria > Bacteroidota > Bacteroidia > Flavobacteriales > Weeksellaceae > Apibacter. Next base: position 8,182 of record JAITOO010000039.1, on the reverse strand, counting down.
AAATCACATCATAACCTGCTGATTCACAAAGTAAAACGGTTTCAAACGTGGAAGAATTGACACCGCCCAGCGTTCCTGAAGTCGGCGAAGGGCGAATGAAAGCGAAGGGCGATTTGGAGAGTTCTTCCATGCGGGTTTTGTCGCCTAAAATACTTCCGTGCGAAATGTGGCTGCTGGGGTCAATGGCGAGGACTGCTACTTTCTTGCCCTGAGAGATGAGGTGCAAGCCAAGCGCCTCGATGAAAGTACTTTTTCCCACGCCCGGAATACCTGTAATCCCGATGCGAAGCGAGTTTCCCATGTGAGAAATCAGCGATTGAAGCAGTTGGTTGGAGAAATTGCGGTGTTCAGCTTTTCGGCTTTCAGCGAGCGTAATCGCTTTACTGAGCGCGACGATTTGTCCGTTTAAGATATTGGTTTTGAGTTGGTTCAGGTCAGGAAGCGGTGAAGCCATTTTAATCGGATTTATAAAGTTCAAAGATAGAAAATATCTTCAAGAAATTTACATGAAGATTCTAAAAAAATGAATATCGAGTATTCATATTTAAAAAAACCGAAGGGGTCTCCATCAAAAAAGGGAAATACTTTTTTATTATTTAAATCATTAAGTAACAGGAAATTATAAGGAGATTCGTTTTCGCAGTTTTGCCATTCTCACGGCAGTTACGGCGGCTTCGATTCCCTTGTTGCCGAGCCTGCCTCCGCTTCGGTCAATGGACTGTTGCTTGTTGTTGTCGGTTAAGAGACAAAAAATTACAGGTGTGTCTTGATGAGTGTTGAGATAAGTAACGCTGTCGGCAACGATTTTGCAGACGTAATCGAAATGGGCGGTTTCTCCGCGAATCACGCAGCCGATAATAATGAGTGCATCAAACTTTTTCTGCCGACACAGTTGTGAAGCGGTATATACAAGTTCTACCGAACCCGGAACAAAAAATGTATCAATTTTTTCTCTTTTTGCGCCCAAATCTGTCAGAGTCTGCACTGCGCCTTCGAGCAGGTTGTAGGTGATATCTTGATTCCAATCGGAAACAACAATACCGAAACGAAAAGTCTCGGCATTGGGTATTTTTTCTTTGTCGTATTGCGACAGGTCGGTGGTTGCCATTATTCTTTGCCTGTTGCGTATTTCAATCTTTCGATGTAAGCATCAACTTCTCCGGTAGGGTCGGTGTCGGGATATTTGTCTTTGATGGTTTGAAAAAACGCTAATGCTTTGTCGTTCTGCCCTATAGCCATCGCCAAGATGCCTGCTTTTTTGTTGAATTGAAAAGCTGTTGCGCTGTTTGTACTTTCTTTGGCGGCTTTGGTCATATAGTTCAAGGCTTCATCGTTGTTGTTGAGTTCCACGTAGGTATCAGCGATTGCGCCGTATTTTACGGCTTTCAAATCTTTGTCGGAAGAGTCGAACTTCTGGAAGAAATCCAATGCTTTTTGGTAATTTCCTTTTTTAAATTCGATAACTCCGGCATAGAGCGCCGCTAACTCGCCTGACGCAGTAGTGCCGTATTCTTCGGCAATGTCGGCAAAGCCTGAAATTCCGCCGTTTTTTCCGCCCAACGCTTGGTCTGTTTTTTCCTGCAAGTATAAATCTTCTGCATCAAGAACTAAATCAGAGGCTTGGGTGTTTTTCGGAGTTATCACATAATTTTGATAAAGGACATACCCTAAGGCAATCAGCACAACTACGCCGAAGACTATGCCGATATATTTGGCATATTTTTGCAGGAATTTTTCTCCTGTTGCCGCCGTAGTATTCAGAGATTCAAGTACCTCCCGAGTTTCGTATTTTTTTTGTACGTGTTTTTTTGTTTTATTGGTGTTTGACATGATGCCGTCGAATTTTAAGCCTACAAAATTAATTATTTCTTTCGGGATATACAAATAATTTTGAACAACTGATAGATTGAAATTTTAAATGAGGGGGTGTTCGTCAATTAATCCAAGACTTTATATTCTAAATTTAAAACGCCCTGTCCCAAATCTCCCAATTCCTTGAAAGCAGATTTGCTTAGGTCAAAAATTCTAAATTTAATAAAGGGACCTCTGTCTGTAATAGTTACAATGACTTCTTTTCCGTTTTCAGGGTTTCTTAATTTTACTTTCGTGCCGAAAGGCAGGGTTTTATGTGCGGCGGTGAGAGCATTCATATCATATTCTTTGCCGCTGGCAGTGATTTTTCCGTGCCACTTGCTTCCGTACCATGAAGCAATCCCTTTATTTGTATATATTTCCTCTTCTTCCTCTTCTTCAATGGAATTGGAATCTATCACCAAGCTGTCCTTGTTATCGGTTGGTGCAGCGTTTATGTTCGTTTTGTAATCGTCTGAAATAAAAGTATTCATAGACAATAGAGACAGGAGAGAAATCCCCAAAATGATAATTATAAGTAATCTTTTCATCTTTATTGTTTTTTTGTTTTTGCAGTGCAAAGGTATGACCGCTAAAAATCTAAAATTTTCCAAACGCTTCATTTTTCGTTTTTTTTAGCGGAATGAGCCGTTGCATTTCCCTCATTTAAAGGGAGTAAGCATGGTCTCGTTAAAATTTTGTTAAAAAAAGCCATGGTTGTTAATTTTTTTTAGAAATTTAGAGAAATATTTATTATAAGATTGATTATCAGTGATTTATAAAAAACAGGAAAACCAATTTTTATTTATTACTTTTGTCCATAAATTTAAAAGTATGAAAAGAATTTATCAACTATTGATATTAAGTTTCTTGTTTTTAACGAGTTGCACCTCATTTGAACAAAAGAAAAACGAAAAAACAACCAAAGAATTTTATGAAACCTTTGCCGAACGGAAAGATTTAGACAAGTTTCTGGATTTTTACGCTCTCAATGCCGAATTGATTGACGCTGTTCCTCAAACAGTTACACAAGGAAGGGAAAATATCAAAATTTTGTTTGACTGGTCTGACCCAAACTATAAAACACATCCCGAATTTCCTAAATCTATAGAAATCAATGAAATATTAGCCAATGACAGCATTGTCGCCGTGAACGGCGAATACAATCCTTATTATTATAATGGAAAATTGATAGAAAAAATGTCGTTTTGTACTTGGCTGTATTTCAACAAAGAAGGAAAAATCACAAAGCAAGTGGAATGGGCGCAGTATCCGCCGGACGATTTACGCCAAATTATGCAATTCAAAGAAAGCGTGCAAATTAAGTGATGAAAGGCAGATATTTTCAAAATTTCATAAAAGATCCCAATGAAAAATCTTGGAAATGCCGGTTACGGCAATCTGCAATCCAATGCAAAACGTAAAGAAAGCCAGTAGTTTATTGATTATAATGTTGGCAGAATAACCCAAACGGTTCACAATTTTGGATGAATTTAGCAGAAAAATATATACCAAAAGACAGATGACTACAATTGCCGCCGCAATCGTCAAGTAGCTCGTAACGGTGTGCAGAAAATCGTCGTACAGCGCATTGGCAGCTAAGGTAAAAATCACGGAAATTGCTCCCGAACCCATAATCAGAGGGAAAGTTATCGGGTAGAAAATCTGATGCTCCAAGCCGTCATAATCCATTTTGTTCATCGTGTCCATTTTCCTGTTCGCCTTGTTTTTGCTGCTTTCGTCGGAGAGCATATTCAGCGCCGTCCGGCAGATTATCAACCCACCGCCCAGCTGAATCACAGGAATCGACAGCCCGAAAAGTATCAGAATAAACCGCCCCGCAAGCAGGCTTCCGATGCCGATGCACAAGCAGTAAATTCCTATCTGTTTGATGATTGAGCGCCGTCTGTGATTGTCCAAACCTTCAAAAAAATTGTTTACAATAAAGGCGCTTCCGATGGGATTTACAATCGGAAAAAGGGCAATCAACGCACCCAAAAATTCAGTTGCAAAGGTATGTAACATTTCCTAATGTGCTAATTGTTAATCTATTAATGTTCTGTGAGAGTTCAATCACTCAATTACCTTAGAATTTGCAAAGTTATAAAAAAAGAGTGAAAAAGTAAAACTATAATATCATCTTTTACTTTAAAATCCGAAGGGTCTTTTCATACTTTTTGAACTGCTTGGGGGTAATTCCCGAAAACGCAGTTTCCTATGACCCGTGGTTGTTAAAATATTGGTTTTCAACTAATCAGTCATTATACGCGATAATCATTTTCTTAAAAAAACATTGATAGCAAGGTGAATTTTTCGTGATTTGTCTGTATTAAGCATAGACTTTTTTAATTTGTAAAGTTTCATTGTAGAACAAAATTTACAATTCATCGAGAAAATTTGACAATTCAGTAAGATTTTTTTGAGTTTTTTGTTTCTTTGACGGAATTTTGTCTTGTAAAAAATTAAAGAAATGAAACGGTCTAAAGAAAAAATATTAGTTGTCGGAATTGTGGTTGTGGTCTCTCTTGTCGTAGCAGTATTGCCTTATGCCACTGTATATCATTTTGGAAATGCGCCGTCCTATTATTTGCAAATAATAGTTTGGCTTTTGATACTTCTCTTTGCATGTGCGGTTTTGTTCATTTTTTTTGGAACGAATTATTACCGTAAAAAATCTCAAGGACAAGAACTGATTATCGAAAAAATTTCGTCTCAATATGAGGGTTTGCAAAAACAACTGAGTCCGCATTTTCTGTTCAACAGCCTCAACGTTTTGGAGTCTTTGATTGAAGAAAATCCGCAGCAGGCACAGGAATTTACACAGGAACTGTCCAAAATCTACCGTTACGTTTTGGAGCAGGAGAACAAACAGCTGACCACGCTCGGCGAAGAATTGGATTTTGTGAAAAGTTATATCAGCCTGATGGACAAGCGTTTTGAAAAAGGTTTTGTCTTTATGCTCGACGAAAATATTGACCGAAATCAGAAAATCTTGCCTCTGAGCATTCAGCTTTTGCTGGAAAATGTTTTTAAGCATAACGTTACCGGCGATTTGAAACCTTTATTAATTCATATTTATCAGAAAGACAGTTATTTATATGTAACCAATACATTAAACCCGAAAGAAACCGCAGGCAGAACGAGCCGCAAAGGTTTGGCAAACATTCAGGCGAGGTATCAAAAACTCGGTTTGTCTCTGAGCGTGGAAAAAACCGGAAATCAATTTATTGTAAAATTACCCATAATGGACAAAAATTTTAAAATCATAGATATGGAACATACCGTCGAACAACGCGAACGCGCAGAGCGCAGAGTAGCGGAACTGAAAAAGTTTTATCAAGGATTGGGCGCCTACCTTTTTACCTGCATTATTGTAACAGGAATTAACCTGATGACGAGTTGGAATGCTATTTTTAACGGAAGAATTTTTTGGGCTTTTTGGGCTTTTTGGGTTATCGTTCCCTGGGGGCTGGTCATTCTGGGAAAAGCGGTTACCCTGTTTTGGCTTCCCACTTCTCAATACAACTGGGAAGAAAAGAAAATCAAGGAATTAATGGAAAAAGATGAATCTATCAAATAAAATGTCATGGAAAATTTAGAATTACAAAGAAAAAAGGCAGTACAAAAGGCACAAAAATTAAAAAAATTTTATAACCATGCCGCCGCTTATGCCGTTATAAATTTAGGATTGATTTTGCTCAATCTGTACACAATGAAGCTGGAGGGAAGTTTTCACCTTGGCGATTTCCGGGTTATTTGGGTAATCTCAGGCTGGGGATTGGGCTTGTGTTTGAATTATTTAAACATAAAAGAAGTGTTTTTCGGCAAAGACTGGGAAGAACATAAAATGAAAGAACTGTCGGAAAAAAAGACAGCAACAGGAGATATATATTTGCAGAGAAAAAAGACAGAAGAAAAAATGCAGGAAATCAAAATGTTTTATTATGGGGTGGTGAACTGCTCCATCATAATTCCCTGCATGTTTTTAATGAACCTGTTTCAAAATTACATTTACCAAATCGAAGACTTTTGGGTGAGGTGGGTAATCTTGGGTCTGGGAATCAGTTTGCTGATACAGTATCTTCGGGTAAGAGACCTTCGTTTGGAAGACCTTTTTCTGGGAAAAAACTGGGAAGAAAAGAAACTTAAAGAACTGTCGGAAAAAGAGAAATAATCTGTGCCGATAATGAGAATTTCAGTAAATTTGAAAGCAATTCTATAAGGGCAATCCTATTTGTCCTTTTATTCAATAAATTAGTTATTTCCATGAAAACCATAATTATAGAAGATGAAAAACCCGCAGCGCGGAAGCTGGAACGAATGCTTGCGGTGCGGGGCTTTGAGGTTGAGGCAACGTTGTACTCCGTAAAAAGTTCGGTTGAATGGTTGCGGAAAAACCCTCATCCGTTGCTCATTTTCACTGATATTCAACTCGAAGACGGTTTGTCGTTTTCTATTTTTAAAACCGTACCGACCCGCAGTTTTCTCATTTTCACGACGGCGTTCGACCAATATACTTTGCAAGCGTTCAAACTCAATAGCATTGATTATTTGCTAAAGCCCATCAACAATGAAGAACTTGCCTTTGCTATTGAAAAATTCAAACAAATTCAGCAGCCGACTGCGGAAATTCCGTATCAGGAACTGCTGAAAGGTATTTTCACGCAGGAAAAATTTTACCGAACGCGCTTTTTAATCAAAGTCGGGAATTTCTTGAAACCTGTTTATACAAAAGAAATTTCCTGTTTTTTTAGCGAAGAAAAAATCACATGGTTGCACATAGAAAATCGTGATTTGGTTATTGACGCCACTTTGGATAATTTGGAAGAAGAACTTGACCCCAAAGATTTTTTCCGCATCAACCGCCAATATATTATTCGTGCTGATTATATTCAGGAAATCCTTTCGTACAGCAATTCTCGTCTGCAAATTTCTCTCAAAAACCACGACGAAAAACTCACCGTCAGCAGGGAAAGAGTCAAAGATTTTAAAAATTGGTTGGAAAGATGAAATTTTTAACAAGATTTAACGGCTTTTTTCAAAATATTTGAGGTTTTAGAACGGTCAGAATTTAATCCCTAACTCCGCTCAAGTTAGGTAGTCTCTCCTTAAAATTACTATTTCAACCATAGCATCAATACGCAGGCAATTAATGGAACTGTAAAATTATCTATTCCATATGGAGAAAATAGTTCAACCAAGGTAAGTGTTGTAACAATAAGGAAAGCACTCTCGAAGGGGTGTTTATATCCGGCTATCAAGAAGTAAGTTATACTAATAAGAAGGGCGGACAGGAAAAATGCTGACGACCCCGCAAAAGTTTTGTTGTTAATTAATTTTCGTGATGCGATATTTTTCCCGACAATATTAGCTAAAGTATCGCTAATAGCAAGAATAAGAATAGGCAAGTTGTAAATTGCTGTGTCTTTATTTTTTATAGACAAATAATAAATAATTCCAATGGCTAAAGCCAAAAGATAACTTCCTCCTGTCCGCCTTTCAACTCCTTCAATAGAATTAAAGACATGCACCCTTCGAGAAATAAAAAGGACAATAAAATAAAAAACGCTCAGCCCAAGTACATGACGATAATCATTGAAAATATAGGGGAAAAACAAAGCCGATAATGTAGAAATCATATGTGCCGCTTTTCTGGTATATTCCGGAGAAATATGCCATTTACGATTCAAGTATTCGCATAGAAAAATAAGCAATAAATAACCTGCTGAAAAAAGCAACAAATAGAAGAATGGAGAATTTATACCCATATATTCATATTTTCAATCAGATGTACTACAGCTCCTGCTAATATTAGGCTATCGAAACGGTCTAAAAATCCGCCGTGTTCAGGAATAGCAGAGCTGAAATTTTTCACATTGTATAATCGTTTGACATAAGAAGCGGATAAATCACCCAAAAACGATGATATGGTAATACAACTTCCCATAAATAAAAAATGTATCGTACTTCCGGTCATAACGCTTCCAATAACAACACTAATTATCAATGAAATAACAAAGCCGCCTATTAATCCTTCTATCGTTTTATTGGGACTAATACGGGGACATAATTTCCATCTGCCAAATAATTGTCCTGATAACTGACTGAAAGCATCAAAGGAACAAACAATAAACAAAGTAAATAAAAGCACCTCTCTATCATTAAAACTAAAAAGGCAAAACGCCCAACAAATAAAAAGATATATTACCATGAGGCATTGTTAATTTAGTATAGATATTTCATTATTTAATTTCATAAAAAGCAAATTTAGTGAAATTACTATCATATAATCAGCCTTACTGTAACATTTTGTTTTTCTCTTAAATCTTGC
>JAITOO010000183.1 GCA_031289875.1 Flavobacteriaceae bacterium | reverse complement strand
GACATCATCAACCCTGAGGTACTTGATAAAATAATTAAAGAAAGGCTTTAATTGTGTTGTTTTTTCAATTGAAGGGGGGCTGTCGAAAGGCAGTCTCTTTTTTATGAATATCGGACATTCTAACCGATATGAATTTCATTGTAATTTATACTATAGTATAAATTACCAAATTCTTTTCAACAGCTATTTTCTCTCCAATAGATTTTTCAGCAAAACAATTTGCTCGTCTTTTGACTGCAACAGTTTTTCGTACACTTCTTTGTTTTCCTGGTGCAAAGTTTCTACATATCCTACTGCCCCATCATAGAAATAGCTTTGATTAATTACTTTTCGACCAATATCGTTGAAAAACTCTTTGGGTGTAGTTTCCAGAACGCCCATCAATTCGTCGAGATATTTGCCCACGAGTAGTTTTCGCCCGACTCCAATCTTTGATAAGCCGATTTGGTAATGTGCAGTTTTTCTGCCATTTCTGAATGATTTAATCCTTTGGCGGTACGGATTTTCTTTATTTTGGCAACAATTTCGTCGTTCATTTTGCGGGTTTTTAATTGCAAAAATAGAATTTTTTACAACAAAAAACGAATTTTGTTTTGTATCCAATTAGAAACAAGCTATTTATACGACCCATAAATATCGCCGAAAACCCATTTTTTGCTATTGTTTTTCCCGAAAAACAAATATAGTTTTACAGCGTAATTTTTTGCAAAAAATGACAAACATTTAAAAATAATTATTAATTTTGACACATTCATTAAATGAAAAAAACATTAATTTTTGCAATGCTTATCGGGATGATGAGTTTTGCGTTCGCAGGAAACGGAAAGGTTCAATTTGCCTCTAAAACTATGGCAACAATATCCTTATTAGGCACGTATGACATAAAAATATTGAGCGTGGATATAATATCTGACAATGATGCTCCCGGTCCCACAAGCTATACATGTACTGTAACCGTTAAGGTTGGCGGGAATAGTTGTACAAGTGTTGGCGTGGGAAATACTTTGGATGCGGCTTGCGATAGTGCTTATTTACAGTCATTACTATGTTTTGTAGCTAATGGATAGTTGATATAGAAAAACACGAGACTGTCTTAAAATTTAAGGCAGTCTTTATTAATTTTTGATTTATGAAACGATTGACAATACTCTTTTCCTGTTTTCTTTTTTTTGTAAGTTATGGACAAAGTTTCTTACAGATTAAATATATTGATTTGGACAATACAAATTCACAACTTGACTTGTATGATGATTATTCTATCTTTACTGAATTTTTTTCTAAAATCCCCGAATCTACGTTTGTAAAACCCGGACAAGATAACTGTATTATAAAAAACCACGAAAGAGACACAATTTTTTTTGATTCAGAAAGTTTTGGTAAAGTTTTTTATGTGAAAAACAAAAAAAATCTTTTTGACTGGCAGATAGGAACTAATACCAAAGAAATATTAGGATATAACTGTTTAGAAGCAACTGCAGATTACAGAGGTCATGTTTTCACAGCTTATTTCACAACCGATATTTTCATTTCCGACGGGCCTAATATTTTCAACGGGCTGCCGGGTTTAATTTTGAAAGTGACAAGAGATGACTTGAAATATAGATACCAAGCGGTAGAAATCAAGAACTTAAAAACGAAAGAAAATGATGACTTTTATGAAAATTTCCTTAAAAACGATTTCATTCCGTTTGATGAGTTTTTAAAAACACTTAATGATAAAACGGTTGAACGATATAAATATATTAATACGAAAATATCCGGCGAATATTGGGGATTATTAACTTATGATACCATAGACAATTTATACATTGATGCAAACGAAGAAATAAAAAGATTGGCAGATAAGCACAACGGCATATCTTGGAAAGAACTGACAAAAGATTCAATAAAACCGCAAACAGAGGAGAAGTAAAACCAATGAAATTATTAAAAATATTTTTATTCATTTTTATTTTAGCTTTTCCAATCACAACAGCAATTGGTCAAACTAAAATAACAGTAGATTACGATTTTTATGAAGGCTACCCTGATGTAAATCCTTCAACAAATTCCTCATTATTAAAAATAAATGATTCTGATTCTGTTTTTGAAATCTATAATAAATCGACAAAAGACAGTACGTCCACATATTTTACTGACGATGGAACTCAACATCTCGTTAGATATCCAAAAAGCGATGAAAATTCTACAGTTATAAAAAATTATAAAAAAGATTCTTTATTAACTTTAGATTTAGGATATCACCCGAATAAATTTTTCTATATAGCAGAAAAAATGTCTTTGTTTGACTGGGAAATGAAAGATGGAGAGAAAGAAATTTTGAATTACAAATGCAACAAAGCCACAACTACTTTCAGAGGAAGAAATTATACCGCTTGGTTTGCTGCTGAAATACCGGTTTCCGATGGTCCCTGGAAATTTACAGGACTGCCCGGACTGATTTTGGAAGTTGAAGACGATATGGGTAATGTGAAAATTTCCGCCTATAAAATTATACTAAATGATGATTCTATTAAAAAACTAACCCATAAAAAGAACCCGAAATATCCAACTCTTACATGGGAAGAATATGCAGCCGGTGTAAAAAGAGATTATGATAATTTTATTAAAGCCATGTATTCTACAGTTTCAGGAACCGCAACCCTCGAATTACAATGGAAAATCGAAAGAATGGAGTTTTTATTTAAAAATTATTGAAGTAATGAAAAAAACATTAATTTTAGCAATGCTTATCGGGATGATGAGTTTTGCGTTTGGGCAGACAAATGACAGTATAAGAATTGATATTTCTAAGGAATCCGGACTTGTGGGCAGCACGGAAATTTCCGGAAAAATATCTTATACCGCTCCCAATTTAGACGAAACAATAAAATATTTGCAAAATTTTGATTTAGACAACTTTTTCAAAGAAAAACAATGCACAGCCTCCATTTCCTTAACAAGGATAGCGGCAAAAACCGACCTGAATAATTCTTTGAGTTTTACCACAAAACCTGCCAATGACGATTGCAAAGTATCTGCCTCATCAACAAGAACGGCTATGGTCAAATATGCGCCTGATTATTTAACCAAGAAAATATTTATAAAAGAACAGGAAAAAGAGTAAGCAACCCCAATTTTAAAACCATTAATTGTTTGAAATCCTATATCCTTACATTATTCTTCATCATTTCCCCTTTGCTTCTGTTTTCCCAAACCCTGACGGGAAAAATAGAGACTGTCAAAGGAGAAAAGATTGCGGCAGCCAACATTATCATTAAAGATTCCGTCAATGGAGGCATCAAGGAGTTTGTGATTGCAAAAAACGGTCAGTATTCCCTTACGTTAAAACGAGAGTACAAAAAAATAACGGTCGAAGCCGCTACCCATCAATATATTTCAGAGGTTTGGGAAATAGAAAATCCACAAAAAGACAAAATTTATACCCATGATTTTTTGCTCACAAAAGACGAAACAAAAGACGAAAAAGAAATTAGGGAAGTCGTCATCGTCGGCAGTAAACCTATTGTTATCAAGGAAGATACGGTAAAATACAATGTAGCTTCATTCCGAGACGGCAGCGAGCGGAAAATAGAAGACCTTATCAAAAAACTTCCGGGCATTCAGGTCAATGAAAAATCAGGCGAAATCAGGTACAAAGGCAAATCCGTAGAAACCGTTACCCTCGAAGGCGACAATCTTTTCGGTTCAAATTATTCGCTCGGCACAAAAAATATCAACGTTGATATGGTAGAGCAAGTGCAGGCAATCGAAAACTACTCGGAAAACCCTTTGCTGAAGGGCGTTGAGGGCGGAGAAAAAGTATCCCTCAATCTGAAACTGAAAAAGGGAAAAATGGATTTTTCGGGAAATCTTGACTACGGAAGCGGCTTTGACTCGGACGGAAAACAGGTTTTCGATATCAATACGAATATTCTCGGAATTTCAAAAAACTATAAATCCTTTGCCACGCTCAATTACAACAACATCGGCGTAAATCACTCGCCTTTTGACTATTTCGGCTTCACATTCAACCCCGAACAAATTTCAGAAGAACGTTTTCTAGCAAAGAAAGCCATTCCTGAAACTCTGTTTTTCAGCGGATTGGACGATGACAGCCGTACCAATTTCAACAATCAGATTTTCGGAAATTACAACGGAATGTTCAAAATCGGCAAACGCATCAGCGTGAAAACCAATTTGTATTACATTCACGACAAAATTGCTTCTGAAAAATATTACGAAAACAAATATGTAATTGGCGACGAATCTTTCAAAACCTCAGACAGTTACAACATCGTCAAAAAACCCGAACAATACCGCGCAGATTTGGAACTGAAAATAAACACTTCCAAAACTTCCCTGCTGGAATATAAATTCCGCGTGCGGCAAGAAAATATCACAACGCCATCGACCGTTTTGGAAAACAATGAAACTCATTATTTTACCACCTTAAATTCCAAAGATTTTCTCCTCAAAAATTCCCTGACTTTTACAAAGAAATTTAACAAAAATAAAGCGTTGCAAGTCATTATTAATCAGTCGATTAATGCTGCTCCTCAAGATTTTTTCATCTCGCCCGCTGTTTTCGATTTTGAAGATTATTTACAAAATAGGCAATACAGCCGTTTTCGCAAAAACTATCTAAACTTTCAATCTGTTTTTATGGGAAGCACGCTGAAGACGAAATACGCTTTTTCAGCAGGCGGACTGTTAGACAAAAATCCTTTCAAGTCGTGTCTGTACGGAATTTCCGACGATTTTGAAAGTCCGGAAAATGATTTTCATAACGATTTGGAATATGGAAAAAAGGCTGTTTTTACCACAGGTTCTTACGCATTAAACTTGGGAAAATGGAAAATTTCTCCGTCTTACAAACTCACTTTCCTCAATCAAAAATTGGACAACAATCTAACTGAAAACACGGAAAATCAAGAGGATATTATTTTTGAACCGTCTTTGTCGATAGCGTATAAAATCAATAACATTTCCACTTTGAAAGGAACAGCTAATTACGCAGAGAAGGATTTGGCGGCGAATTATCTGTACATTCAGCCGATTATGACGAGCAACCGCTCAACGCAGTCCAACCTGCCCGACTTGTCGCTCCAAAAATCCTTTTCGTACAGTCTTTTTTATACTGTTTTCGACCTTTACAATCAATTCCATTTCCTTCTGGGAGCGATGTACAGTCAAAACAAAGGCGGATTTATTTCTGATTTTGATATTCAGGAGAACTATACGAATTTAAGGTATTTCTTTACACCAAAAACTAACGATAACTGGAATTTCAACTTTATGATTGAAAAATATATCCCCATGATAGAAAGCACTTTGCGCCTGAGAAGCGACTATTCGATTTCACAATACAGCAACATCGTCAATCATTCGGAAATCCGCGACAACAAAACAAATTTTTGGACTTCTGAACTTTTTGGAAAAACCGCTTTTGATATTCCCGTAAATTTTGAAAATATTTTCAAATTCCATCAAAGCCTTTCGCAAAGCGAAGGCGGCGAAAAATTCATCAACCGCTCACTGAACGACGCTTTTAAAATCATTTTGAAATTGGACAAACGCTGGACTCTCATATTTTCTTCCGACTATTATGTCCCCGACACTAAAAAATTAAAAGAAAACTATACTTTTTTGGACACAATTATCCGATTTTCTCCGAAAAATAAAAAATTTGACTTGAGTTTTTACGCAAAAAATCTGCTGGATCAGAAAAATTTCACCCAAATACAAACTACGGATTATTCCACAAATATTTTCCAAAGCAACATCTTGCCAAGAAGTTTTATGCTGAATTTGAGTTTTAGCTTGTAATTTGTTTCTGTATTCAATTTAATCACACACAATTTCATGAAAAAACAAAAGTTGCTTCTTGTCTGTATTTTTCTTATTTTTGGGTCAAATTAGAAATTCATCAATACTCCTGTTAATCAATAAGTTAAATAGATAAATCACTCATTCAATATTTCAATTAATATGTCATACATCAATATAAGCATCATCGACCGAGAGGGAAAAGAACATCAAGTGCAAACGCCTACCGACATGTCCATGAATTTAATGGAATTAATCCGCGCCTACGAGTTGGCGGAAGAAGGGACTATCGGTGTGTGCGGAGGAATGGCTATGTGCGCTTCCTGCCAGATTTATATTCTCAGCGGGGACATTCCTCTGCCCGAAATGGGCGCAGAAGAAGATGCCATGCTCGCCGAAGCGCGTTTTGTACAGGAAAACAGTCGTTTAAGCTGTCAAATCCCGATTAAGAAAGAATTAGACGGATTGAAAATCCAACTTGCGCCTGCAGAATAATCGGCATGAAAAACCAAGAAATTTTGTCTTTAAAACCTTTTCTGGACGAAAAAGCCGAACAATACAACCAACTGCAATTCATTGAAACTGACCCGATTCAGATTCCACATAGATTTTCCGGAAAAGAAAACATCGAAATAGCAGGATTCCTCTCGGCAGCGATTGCTTGGGGAAACCGCCGAAGCATCATCAAAAGCGCAGAAAAAATGCTCGAATGGTTGGAATATTCGCCTTACGATTTTATCCTAAACCACTCGGAGAAAGACTTGCAGAAAATTCAAGGGAGCATCCACCGAACTTTCAACGCAGAAGATTTGAAGTTTTTCATCAAGTCATTGAAAAATATCTACCTCAACCACAATGGATTGGAAAATGTATTTTCTGCCCAAAAAGACGAAACGGATACTTTCGGAGCAATAGAAAGATTCCGCCGAATTTTCTTTGAAATTCCACATCCGGAGCGGACTCCGAAACATGTCAGCAGTCCGGCAAAAGGCTCGGCGGCAAAGCGGCTCAATATGTTCCTCCGCTGGCTCGTCAGAAAAGACCAAAAAAACGTGGACTTCGGCATCTGGAACAGCCTTTCGCCTGCACAGTTAGTCTGTCCGTTAGACGTGCATTCGGGGAGGGTTGCCCGTTCTTTGGGATTGTTGGAAAGAAAGCAAAACGACCGGAAAGCCGTTTTGGAACTCACACAAAACCTGAAATTATTGGACGAAAACGACCCTGCCAAATATGATTTTGCACTTTTTGGTTTGGGAGTTTTTGAGAAATTTTGAAAATCAATGTATAATTTATATTTGCTAAGTGATGAAAAAAAATCCCGTAGGGATTATCGCTCGGTAGAATGATAAATGCCACGCCGACAATAAAAGCAAGGAGCCTCGCAAACCTACGGTTTGCGAGGCTCCTTGCTTTGCGCCGTCATTGCGGACTTGACCCGCAATCTCTCCGTGTTTTCAGGAGATTCCGCATCATGTG
>JAITOO010000146.1 GCA_031289875.1 Flavobacteriaceae bacterium | reverse complement strand
AAAAAATTTACATCCTTACATCATCTTGAAGCTAAACAAATTTTCAAAATTACCCGTTCCATGCTTCTACAAATTCTACTTCGTCGGGCATCATCTCTCGGAGCAGGTTTTCGATGCCGCTTTTGAGCGTGAGCGCAGATGAAGGACAGCCGCTGCACGCACCTTGCAAAAGCATTACGGCGGTTTTGGTTTGCTCGTCAAAGGAAATCAGGTCGATATTTCCTCCGTCGCCCGATACCGCAGGCAAGACATATTCGTCCAAAATAGTTTTGATTTTTTTCTCCGTTTCGCTTAAATCCCTATTTGTGTGTTTCTGAGGCTTATACGTTGAAAAATTAGTAATATTGCTAATTTCCTTTCCTGACCGCAAATATTCTGAAATGTTGAATCTCAACTCCATAGCGATGCCGTCCCAATCTGCTTCATCGGTTTTGGTGATGGAAATAAAATTTTCGGAAATAAAGATTTCTTTCACATAAGGAAAATCGAAAAGATATTGTCCCAAAGGAACTTGGGCGGATTCTTCTGCATTTTTCAATTCAATGATTCCCTGCACTAAAATTTTGTTGGTTACAAATTTCCTGACCGAATTATTAGGCGTTATTTCTACATAAACGGAAATGGGAACTTGCTGAGGCTGAATGATTACCGTTGGACTGGCGAGCATTTCGTCAGCGATTAATTCTTTCAAATCGTCTTGTATCATTTCCCAATCCGCTGTGTTTTCCTTTTTCTGTACAGCGATGAAATTTGCTGTAATAAAAACACTTGAAATAATAGGCAACTGCAACAAAGACTGTGCAATAGGGATATTTTTCGCTTGCTGTAAATTTGAAATTTCATAGCTCCCCTCAACCAAAGTATACGGAAAAACAAACTTGATAATATGTTTCTCAGGCGTTTTTTCAATATTTATATTCATAATTATTCTTGATTTTTCGCAAAAATACATAACTTGCACGCAGAATTAAAATTTTTTGATAATTTATAGTTATGCCATTAGTTAAAAAAGTTTTAGGAAAGTCTCCTGTTATCGGGGAGGATTGTTATATCGCTGAAACAGCAACGATTATCGGAGACGTAATCTTAGGGGCGCAATGCTCCGTATGGTTCAATGCCGTGATTCGTGGAGACGTTAATTACATCAAAATCGGAAACAAGGTAAACATTCAGGACAATGCCATGATTCACTGCACGTACCAAAAATTTCCGACGAACATCGGCAACAATGTCTCCATCGGTCATAATGCTGTGGTTCACGGCTGTACGATTCATGACAATGTATTGATTGGAATGGGCGCAATCGTCATGGACGATACAGTTGTGGAAAGCAACGCCATTATCGCTGCGGGAGCGGTCGTAACGCAGGGCAGGCATGTGAAAGCGGGTGAACTTTGGGCAGGCGTTCCTGCAAAAAAAATCAAAGAGGTATCGCAGGAACTGTTAGAGGGCGAAATCCAAAGAATTGCCAATAACTATGTGAAATACAGCAGTTGGTACACGTGCGAAAAGGAAAATCAACCCGAAGGAGTACCACATTTTCAATAAAAAATAAGTAATGTATTTATTGCGTTAAAAAATAATTTGACAGACCAAAATTCTCGTCTCAAAGTTAGTATGAAAATTCTCCTTTCACCTGCAAAAATCATGAGTTTGGAAACCTCCTCCAAATGGAAGAAACGAACTCATCCTGAATATGTTAAACTCAGCCAAACGCTTCATTCTGAGTTAAAAGACTATTCCCCCACAGAACTGGAGAATCTTTTGCATATTTCCCCAAAATTGTCCAAAGAAAATTGGGAGCGCAATCAGGCATGGAAGCCGAATCCGTCAAAAAATGAATGCCTGCAGGCAGTTTTTGCTTTCAAAGGCGAGGTCTATCGCGGGCTTGATGCAGAAACTTTGTCTCCGTCTGCTTTGGACTATCTGCAAGAAAATCTGCGGATTATCTCAGGTTTGTACGGTTTGCTGAAACCTGCCGACGAAATCATGCTCTATCGGCTTGAAATGGGCAAAAAACTGCCAACGAAAAATGCAAAAAATCTGTATGAATTTTGGAGTGAACGACTTACGAACGATTTTAATTCTTTGCTGAAAAAAGATGAATTCATTGTGAATCTGGCAAGTCAGGAATACTTTAAGGTACTGAATACCAAAGAATTGAAAGGAAGAATCATTGATGTTGAATTTAAAGATTATCGCAACGGAAAACTCCAAAGCATCATGATGTATTTCAAAAATGCGCGAGGAAAAATGACACGCTGGTGTGCCGAAAATAACATCGGAAACTCTGAAACTCTGAAAGTTTATCACGAAGACCGTTACGAATTTTCCGACGAACTTTCTGATGAAAACCGCTGGACGTTTATTCGCTGACGTTTCGATGTGCCAACAGGCTGAAGCGATAACTCATTTATACTTCGTTCATTTGCCAAATTCTTTTTCTGCGAGCAGTTTTTTTGCTCTCATCAGGCTGACTTTCACATTGGCGAGGGAAAGTTCCATTTCAGCGGCAATGTCTTTGAGTTTTTTGCCGTCCAAATAGCGAAGTTGTATCAATTTTCGGTAATTTTCGGGGAGTTTTTTCAACCGCTTTTCCAATTTTTCCTCATCTTGACGGTCAATGAAAATCTGTTCGGGAGACGGCTCTACATCTTGAAAATCAACATATTTTTCTTCTGAAAATAATCCTTTATCTTTGTTTTTTTTGCGGAGAAAATCAACCGTCGTGTTGTGCGCAATAGACAAAAGCCAAGTTCTGAAATCAAAATCAGCTTTGTACAGCGACAATTTTCGCAGAACTTTGGTAAAAGTTTCAATGGTCAATTCTTCGGTAACGTGTTCGTCTTTGGAAAGAAAAAGAATGTAATTGCGTACATCCAGCCAAAAAATATTAACCAATTTACTCTGTGCCTGTTGTTTATAGGCTTTGGCATCTTCTATCAGTTCTTGCAGGTTGATTTTTGTCTTCATCGAAATTTTATGCCGCAATAATGATACCTGAATTTTCAATATTCACTGATTTTAACGTAAATTTGTACCTTTATTTAAATTCGTGAAACAAATGAATAAAATTTTTCTATTATATTTGTTATATTCCACACTTGGCATTTCCATTCTGAAAGCTCAGTTGTACCCTTATTATCAACAACATGCGGATTACAAAATGGACATCGACGTAGATGTGAAAAAGTATCAATACAAAGGTAACCAAACAATTACCTACAAAAATAATTCTCCCGACACACTAAAAGTTTTTTATTTCCACTTATATTGGAATGCTTTCCAGCCCAATTCGATGATGGACCAAAGCGTTCAAACTCTCGGAAAAAACGCCGACAGCCGTCAAAGAAACCCCGACGGAACTTTCAAAATCGCTTCTCTGAAACCGGACGAAATCGGTCGGCAAAAAATTTCTTCCTTGAAACAAGATGGCGTTCCGGTCAATTCCACAGTTGAAGAAACCCTGCTCAAAGTGCAGTTAAACAGCCCGATACTCCCAAATTCCACCACGACTTTCGAGATGGAATGGACGGCGCAAATTCCCGTTCAAATCCGCCGAAGCGGACGAAACAACGCCGAAGGCATCGACCTGACCTTTACACAGTGGTATCCCAAAGCGGTAGAATACGATTACGAAGGCTGGCACACTTTTGACTATATCGCCCGCGAATTTCACGGCGTTTTTGCAAATTTTGACGTTTCCATCAATATCGACAAAGATTACATCATCGGTGCGGGCGGCGTTTTGCAGAATCCTTCAGAAGTGAAAGGCTACGACCCGCAAGCAAAACCCGTCGTGAACAACGGTAAAACGAAATGGCATTTTCGGGCAGAAAATATCCACGATTTTGCGTGGGCTGCCGACTCTGATTATACCGTTGATAGCCTGAAAGTTACCAACGAAACAACTGTCTTTCTCGTCTATCAAAAATCTGACAAAACCCAATATTGGGAAGAATCTAAACCGAAAATCGTGCAGTATTATCAATTGATGAAAGATAATTTCGGTGCATATCCCTACCCTGCCTATTCTTTCATACAGGGTGGCGACGGCGGTATGGAATACGGAATGTGTACGGTTATGGTCGGAAACTCGGACTCGTTGCAGGATCTTTGCGGACTGATGTTTCACGAGGCTTCTCATTCGTGGTTTCAGCAGGTTCTCGCCACCAACGAGAGCATGAGGGCTTGGTTAGACGAGGGTTTTGCTTCTTATGCCGAACATTTAGTCATGGCAAAAATCTTTCCTGAAAGCGTAATAAATTTTCCTAACGACCATTTTGAGACAGTGAATAATTACATCTATTTTGCCCAATCCGGACAGGAAGAGCCTATGGGGCTTCTGTCTGACCATTTTAAAACCACAAAGGGATATTCTGCCGCAGCTTACGTGAAAGGCGAAATGTTTTTGGTCGGACTGGAATATATTGTTGGAAAGCAGAATCTTGTCAAAATCATGAAAGAATATTTTGAAACATGGAAATTTAAACACCCGACGGACAGAGATTTTATCCACATTGCACAAAAAGTCTCTCAAATGGATTTGAAATGGTATTGGAATTACATGACAACCACCACGCGCCAAATTGATTACGCCATTAAAAATGTGAAAAAATCCGGAAACAACTCAACTTCCGTAACTTTGGAAAATTTGGGCGATTTTCCGATGCCTGTGGATTTGTACGTTGCTTTGAAAAACGGCTCGCAAGAAGTATATAACATCCCTCTGAATATGATGCACAATACTAAGCATCAGGAATTTAACCTTCCTCAAAAAAATCTTCCCTACTGGAAATGGACACAGAAAGAATACACGCTGGAAATTTCTGCACCGATGACGGAGATTAAATTTCTGATGATTGATGCAACCCAACGTCTGGGAGATATTAACTACAAAAATAACCTCTATCCAAAACAAAAATAAATCATGCTTTTAGTAGTAAATGTAGGAAACAGCAACTTGCGCTTCGGTATATTCGATGGGGAAAAATGTGTCATTTCTTGGGTAACGAACACTAAACCGTACAAGACTGAAGATGAACTTTTCTCTCAATTTAAGATAGCATACCAGAATTATGAAATTTCTCCGGACGATATTACGGAGATAGCGGTAGGCTCGGTAGTGCCTCATCTTACCTATCCTATAAGGAAATCACTCTCGCGTTTGCACAACATCAAAACGGTGCTGGTCAGCCGAAACACCCCATCTTCGCTCACAGACGTTTCTCCCCAGATAGGAACAGATTTGTACGCCAACGCCACCTATGCACATGAGAAATATGACGGCAACAAAATCATCGTTGATTTCGGAACGGCGCTGACGCTGACCTGCATTGACCGAAAGGGAGAAGTCAAAGGCGTGATAATCGCCGCAGGCGTAGTAACCTCGTTGAACTCGCTCATCGGAGCGACGGCTCAACTCTCGGACGTGGAAATGCGCACGCCGAAGCGGGTCTTGGGCAAAACGACCGAAGAATGTATGCAAAGCGGGCTGATTTTTGGTTTCCTGAGCATGGTTGAGGGGTTGATAGACCGCATCAACAAGGAACTCGGCGAAGAAACCTACGTCATTGCTACCGGTGGAACAGGACATCTTTTTGCACCTCTTACTACAAAAATCAATATTTACGACCGTCATCACACTATTAAAGGGCTAAGACAGTTATACTTGAATCAGAAAGAAATAATGAAACAAGGGTAAAAGTATTTATAAAATATCTTTTTGATCATTTGTGATTGGATTTTTCGATGTTTTCGTTTTTGCTTTAGATACTATTGTTTCCGCACTGTATCCCGCTCCCAAATTTATTCCTATGGTTTCGAACGCCTTTATTCATAAATCTTCCTTTCGCAGATTCAACTAACAAATGCAACTTATAGGTAGAAAATACCTCTCTTCCCCCGCACTGCGCTTGTACGGAATTATCAACATTAAAAACGCTTTCAGCGTAAATAACTCAATAGGACATATAGTGGATAATCATTTACAAATCAAATACCGATCGGCGTTTGATGAAAATGCTGTCTTTTATCCACAGAAAAAAAGCTGTTGTAAGGTAAAGCGCAAAAACGCTTCCTAACGTAATGAATGACAAGTAGATAAAAAATAAACGCAATTTAGAAGCCCTCATTCCGAACTTTTCCGAAATTCGAGAAATTACATCAAAACCATGAGCTTCAAACATGGTTCTCAGTTTCGTCATCATTTGGTACGTTCTTTCTCTTACAAGGAAACCACAGAGTTGTCCTGACCCGCGTAGTGATTGAAATAATATTTTTCTGCTTCGGGGTCGTTTATATAACTACCGTCCACAACGAAACGGTATTCATATTCTCCTCCTGTTGCCAAATCCAAGGTAATTTTGAACACTCCGTCTTTACCTTTTTTTAAGGGTGAGGCTTCGACGTCCCAGCCGTTGAAATCGCCTACGATAGCTACATT
>JAITOO010000096.1 GCA_031289875.1 Flavobacteriaceae bacterium | reverse complement strand
AATAATGCTTAAAAACAAATAAATCATTTTTGTTTATTGAGGTTGAATTTTAAAGTGCGAAGTTACTTTAAATCTTTTAAAAATTTTCATGAACGAAAAAACAAATGTTAAAAGTTTTTTATGAGTTGTGTAATATGTTCTTTGGGGATTTGCTTTTAATCCTGCTATAATAGAATCAAAAGGATTTTCGTTTTTATTAATCGTCTTAACCATCGAATACAATGTCGTCATATTCTGACAGTTCTGATGGTATCAGACCCTCCTTTTCGCGCATCTCTATGACCCATCTATCTTTGTATTCGTGTGCATCCCATCTTTCAAAATGCTCCAACACGTGCGCCGGTACAAGCATGCTGCTTACTGTCAAAAACAGAGTATCTACGCACTGGCGTTCCTTTCGGTTTCGTCCCTTTGTTTTCTGTTTTTATAACAGACAAAGTTAATCGATTTTTTTCATGGCACCTCAAAATAAGTTTTAGCCGATATTGGGAAGAACTTTTGCAGAAAAGTATTATCTGATGGTAGTAAACGACCCTGAACGACCCTGCCGCCGTACAGACCATATCTGGCTCAACTTAAACGGAGGTAAATTGCTTTACTCATACAAATCTTCGGAACAATAGGATGAGCAAGGCACTCCCTGCGCCAGCGATAACAGACTGCCAAGAGTACCACTTGTTAGCATGACACTTACTAAAGTGCAGTAAATATTTTGGCATAAAAAGTTGCTCTAAGGGCAGCCTTTTTTTAAGTACAACAAAAAGATGAAAAAAATAATTTTAATACTGACATTGATAATAAGCACAGCCTCTTATTCACAGATTAACCACCCTTTGATACCCGACCCCGACACCCTAATGTTTGTAAAAACCTTTGAAACAAACAAAGCCTATGAATATGGCGGCTTAAGTGAGGCGACAATTTGATTTGCACCCGAAAATCAACTATCTTTGTTTATATCACAAATATTTTTTTAACTTTGTGCTTCAATGTGAAATAATAGTCATGTATGTAATAAAAATATAAAAATTGAGCTTTTAGCTCTTTATTCTCACTTCTCAAAAATCTATCAATTTCTGAAGGTACCGAGAATAAGTTGCGAAAGTTCACGTCTTTGGATATGAACTATTTTGTGCTTATATAGGTATGATGGTTTTGGTAGAGCAACGAGAAGTTAATAAGCAATCAACAAAATAGTTTGCACTTTTTTTTATTTTAGTTTAAGAGGTAGAAGTGTAAAATTCTTAAAATGAAAAGTAAAATGATTGAAAACCAGACAGATAAAACACAAAAAGAAAGAAATTTATCCATAGATATTTTGAAATTAATATTGTCTTTTTTGGTTGTAGGAATGCATGGTTCTATTTTTAGTGATTTTTCTCCTTTCTTGTCTTACATTTTCGTTCATGGCTTGGCAAGAATCGCTGTCCCTATATTTCTGATAATAAGTGGTTTTTACTTCTTTGAAATTCAAACAAAAAAACAATTTCAGAAATGGATAAAACGATTATTTCTTTTGTATTTGATATGGATGGTCGTCTATTTTAAGTTTTGGTTTTCTCTGAATTACAAAATCACATTGGAAAACTTAATATTTGGATATTGGCATTTATGGTATCTCATAGGCGCTGTAGAAGCATTTGTGCTTTTATGGTGTATACGGAATTTGAAATTTCAGTATTTGTTATTTATCGCTATACTCTGCGCGTTTTCCGGATTATTTCTCCAATACAACAGAAATTATAATTTTACAGAGATATTTAATCCTCTCTATAAATTTGAGAGCGCTTATAGAAATGGGCTGTTTTTGTGTTTTCCTTTTGTAGTAACAGGGTATTTTATAAATAAATACAAAATCACAAAAAGATATAAGAATTGGACAGTTCTATTACTTGCAAGTGTTTTTTTATTAATTGTTGAAGCTTGTTTCAATTATACACATGGTAAAAAAGGCTTTGACATATTGTTCAGTTTATATTTTCTTTGTCCACTGCTATTCTTATACACCTCAAACTTGAAGTATTATTCAAAGCGTAAAACATTATCAATGTATTCTACAGGTATTTATTTGACACATATTTTTGTATTGCGCTTTTTAAAATTTACAGTATTGAGCCGTACGCCGGCTGTAATAGCAACCATTCTGCTATCCACACTATTAACTTATTTTCTTGTGAAAATACAACAGAGATTTAAATATATTTTATGAGGTTTACGCAAGTCGCAGTCCGTTATAGTACGCTTGCCAAAATACTTAGGGGATGTTCGCACTTTTTTGTTGTGGACATTTCTATTTGCCATTTACAAGTTTCACAATCAGAAGCAATTACATCTGCCCCGCTCGCTTCAATCTGCGCAAACAACGGTGCGCCTATTTTCTGAGAAAACTCGTAATTTTCCTTTTTAAATCCGTAAGTTCCTGCAATTCCGCAACATATAGAGTCCAATTCTATCAATTCAATATTGGGAATCAATTTCATCAATTCCATAGAATAGTAGCCCCAGCCAAGTTTTTCCATGTGGCATGGCACGTGATAGGCAACTTTTATGCGTTTTTCGGAATTAATTTCGAATTTCGTGTCCGTTGTCGTCAGCAGACGGTAAATGTAACGTGTGGCTAATTCCAACCGATTTTTGATTGTAGAATTTTCAATATCAAGCAGATGAGGATATTCATCTCTCAACGTAAACATACACGAAGACGAAGTTCCAACTACGGAAATGCCCTGTTCTACCGATTTTTGAATGGAAGCCCTATTGACTTTCCCATTTCTCTTTGCCGTATCGATGTAACCATTGGAAATCAATGCAATACCGCAACATTTTTCTTTTTCCAACAACTGTACGCCGATGTTCAAAGCGTTGAAAACTTTGATAAGGTCTTTGCCCAATTGAGGATTGTTATAATTCACGTAACAGCCGTGAAAATAAGCCACTTGCTTCGGAAATTTCTTTTGTTCTTCGGAGATTTTTTTGTACCAGTTGGTGAAAGTTCCGAAAGAATATTTCGGTAAAGTCCGTCTGCGGTCGATTTTTAGCGCAGAATCCAAAATTTTTTTCATCGGTTTCAAATCCGTAACCGCATTCACAATTGGGGCAAAAGGCGTTGCTAAAGACCCCATGAAATCGGTGTGGCTTAAAATCGCATCGCGCAATATCGGTTTTTTCTTGCTGTAATTAATGCGCGCCATTTGTATAATGTCTCCGATTTTCACATTTGACGGACACACCACCTCGCAGCGTTTACAGTTGATGCAATATTTCAGCGATTCATCGAAAAAATCAGGATTTTTCAGCCTTAAACGCTCGCCGTCGGGACCTGCCTGTTTGGGTCCCGGATAGTCCGGATTCACCTTAGACACAGGACAATACACTGTACAAATGGTACATTTGATACATTGTTCGAAGTTGTTGCTGCTGTTATTGGCTAATAAGTTCATTTTGTTTCTTCTATATTTAAAATTTTTTCCGATACAGATAAAGCGCTCAAAAGAGAAACTCCGCCTCCACAGCCTTCCTTAATCGGATTGAATCCGCTTAAAATCGCACCTGAAACATACAGATTTTCAACAGGTTGATTCCTTTTCAGAGCTTTGAAATCCCCATCGGTTTTCACTCCAAATTTCTGATAATTCTGTGTTTCAAAAAAATTCGGATTGTACCATTTTTCCCTTTCGGGAGAAAATTCAACGTCTAAATTAAAAATGGGTTCATACACATGGTCAATGTCCGCAATCAATCCCTGACTGAAAAAACTTCCGCCGGCGAGAATGAAATTATCCGCCACAATCGGTATATCTCCGTGATTTTGAGTGTATATTCGGGTCAAACGGCTATCTTCAAATTCTCCGCTCATGACATTGTCGCCCAACATCAGTTCTCCGCCTGATTTTTTGAAATAATCCTGCAAATGTTTTTGCGTTCTGATTCCCACCAAAGATGGCGGCAAGGTGGGAAGCAGATACACGGGCTTCCCGATTTTTTCGGAAAGTTTCGGTAAGATTTCGTTGCTTTCGAAACCGAGACAGGCGGGAAAGATGATGACTTCGGAATTTTTGCTTTTTTCCTTAAATATTTGAGCCAGCGTATTTTGAATTTCAGGTTTGTCCAAAACAACGGTTAAATTCACAGAACGAAACTCGCTCGGATTCCTTCGGATTCTGTTCAATTCAGGAAGATTGATGTCGTGAATTTCCGTCCGAATGCCCATTTTATTAAAGGATTCTGCGACAAATTCGGGCTGAAAATCCAAAAATCCTTCAATGTTGAAAATGGAAACGCTGTTCCAAGACGGTTTATTCTCATTTTCGCTTACGACAAAATCCGAAAGAGTCAGCCATGTAGGTTTAAAAAAGCCTAACGGTGTGATTCTAAAATGGTTGATTTTCGCCGAACCCTGAAATTTAATATTTATATCTGTCAAAAAATCTTCCGATTTTTTTGCTAAATCAATAAATTTTTCTGCGCCTATTTTGGAGTAAGGATGTTCGGGAGCTTGTTGAATTAAATTCCGGATTTCCTTTGTCGGATTTTTTACGGCAGCGCTGCCGTCGGGCAGGAAATTTAACAAATCGAAAGAACCCGAAAAAAAATGTAAGGCGCTTTGTCCTGAAGAAATAATTACGCATTTTTGATTTTGCCGTACCAGCCGGATTCCCGCAACCAATCCTGACAATCCGCCGCCTATAATTGCCGTATCAAACTTCATCTTTGAGTGTTTTTTGTGATAAATCCAGTCCGCAAATACCTTCATAGACCCAGCTTGTGAACTCGCTTTCGCGCAGGGTATCCCCCCACGCAATGGGTCTCACGCCCTTCCATCTCTCATTTAAGAAAGAGGCTAAATCGTTGATTGACTGTTGAGAAGACGTCCTGTTGTAGTGCTTCATCAATCCTGCCGCACGGCAGGCGCAAAGTTCGCCCTGGCATGTTCCCATTCCGACGCGCGTTCTCCGTCGTAAATCGACTAAGTTATGCACGTCCAAGTGGTTAATGGCATATTCCACCTCGCCTGCCGAAACTTCTTCGCATTCGCAGACCAAACTGTTGTTCAAAATATTATGATTAGAATCAGGAAGTTTTTCAGCCATATCTCCCATTCGGTAAATAGCAGATTTTCTGATAGATGAAGGCATAGAAATCATTTTTTGATTGATTTCTTCCATTGTTTGATGAGAGCCGGGCAATTTTTCTTCTGCCGTCGTACAAACTGCTGAAATATTGAGTTTTTTACAAATCAAATCTGTTGCCCATTCCGCCATCAATCTGTAAGTCATTAATTTACCTCCGGTTATGGTGATGAAGCCGTCTAAGCCGTCCCGAATGGAGTGGTCTAACAAGATGATTCCGCGACTGATTTTTCGTCCCGTAGGGTCGTCGTCTGAAGCGACCAGCGGTCGAACGCCTGCATAAGCTCGCAAAATTCTTGTGTTTTTCAAGACGGGAGCAAGTTCTATACCGCCTTTGACCAAAACATTGACCTCTTTGGGCGTAACTTGCATATTATCAATATCTTCATAAGGAATGTGCGTAGAAGTTGTGCCTATCACACAAATCGTATCTCCCGGAACGAGAATATCGGCATCGGCAGGTTTTCGGCATCGATTGAGAACCAACTTATTAACTCTGTGTCCGTAAATCAGCAATGCTCCTTTGGACGGAAACATTTTGATTTTCAGTTCGGCATATTCGGCGATGTGCTGTCCCCAAATTCCACCTGCATTGACCACTATCGAAGCATAAATTTCTTTCGTTTCTTTTGTTTTATGGTCGAAAACTTTCACTCCGACAACTCTGTTCTGCTCTCGTATCAATCCCAACACTTCGTGATAGGTAAGCATTTGTGCGCCCTGTGCTTTAGCGTCTATAATGTTTGAAGCTGTAAGCCTGAAAGGGTCAATCGAACCGTCGGGAACTCTGACTGCGCCAATGATGTTCGGGTTGGCAAAAGGTTCGATGTCCAGCGCTTCTTTCGGGTCAAATGCCTCAGCCTGAATGCCTGCCGACAAGCAGGCTTCTATAAATTTTGACTGAAAATCAAGGTCGTCTTCGGGAAGAGTGAGAAAAAAGCCATCGGTTTTTTCCACACAGTGGCTTGCGATTTTTTTCAAAATCATATTTTCTTTGATGCACTCTTCGGCAGATTCCTTATCAGTAACGGCATAACGCGCACCGCTGTGAAGCAATCCATGATTGCGACCTGTGGCTCCTGTGGCAATGTCATGACGTTCGATGAGAACCGCTCGTAATCCTCTGCGAGCGCAATCTCGCAGTACGCCGGCGCCTGTGATGCCGCCTCCGATAACGGCTACGTCCCAAATCTGCCTGTTTGAATTTGACAAATTCATTTGAATTGAAATTTTTTGTAAATATACGAAAGTAAATGAAATTAAACGCAAATTTCTGTTCCTGATTTTAGTCAGTTTTTCAGAATTAAAACAGAGTGTTTTTTAGTTTTGCCGGTGAATAATTCGTCTTTTTGTAAATTATTGAATTGCTTTTCGGGATTTTAAAAGTCTGTATCAACTCAACCTGAGAACATCAGAATTAACCCTATATTGTAAATTTTAGATATTTTTTCATTCATGTCCATTATTTTTTATATATTTGCGTCAAATAATGTTGTTTATTTGTTGTCTAACCCCTTAAAAATATATAGTCATGAATGATATTTTAGATTTTTTAAGTTCTTACACCATTGGTCATAAAGTGTGGGATGAAATGTACACAGGGAGCGGAGTCAGAACTCATTATCAGAGAACGATTGATTTTATTAAACAATCGGGAGCTGAAGAATTGAGCAAAAACAATGAACGGGCTAAAATGTTGTTCATGAGCCAAGGCATTACTTTTACGGTTTACAGCAGTGGCGAGGGAATAGAGAAAATCTTTCCCTTTGACATCATTCCAAGGATTATAACTGCTTCCGAATGGGACAAAATAGAAAAAGGCATCAAACAGAGGCTTACTGCCCTTAATTTATTTCTAAAAGATGTATATAATGAACAGTTTATCATTAAAGATGGAGTAATTCCGACAGAGTTGGTATATAGTTGTCCTCACTACCTCCGGCAAATGTACAGAATTAAGGTACCCTATGATATTTATGTTCACATTGCGGGAATAGACCTTATCCGAGATTACAACGGCGAATTTTATATTCTTGAAGATAATTTACGAACTCCCAGCGGAGTGAGTTACATGTTGGAAAACAGAGAAATAACCAAACGAATATTTCCCGATTTGATTCCTCAAAACAGTATAAGACCTGTTGCAGATTATCCCAACATTCTGTATAGAAACTTGCTGTCCATTGCTCCGAAAAAAGCGGCTAATCCAACGGTGGTATTGCTCACTCCGGGGATTTACAATTCAGCTTATTTTGAACATACTACCTTAGCGCGTTTAATGGGGATAGAATTAGTAGAAGGGAAAGATCTTGTGGTAGATAACCATTACGTGTATATGAAAACTACTTCCGGATTGCAAAGAGTAGATGTTATTTATCGTCGTGTAGATGATGAATTCATAGACCCTTTAGTATTCAATCCCTCCAGCATGTTGGGCGTTGCAGGACTCATGAGCGCCTATCGTAAGGGAAATGTTGCTATTGTCAATTCCATAGGAAACGGAGTGGCAGACGATAAAGCAGTTTATTCCTATGTGCCTGACATGATACGGTATTATCTCAACGAGGAACCTTTGTTGAAAAATGTTCCAACCTATCATCTTCAAATTGATGACGAACGAGAATATGTACTAAAAAATATCGACAAATTGGTGGTAAAAAAAACCAATGAAAGCGGCGGATATGGAATGCTTATGGGGTTTTCCGCTACGGAAGAAGAAATAGACACATATAAACAAGATATTTTGAAGAACCCGAGGCAATACATTGCCCAGCCGGTAGTCAATCTTTCTTCAGCCCCTTGTTATATCAACGGAAAACTCACCCCACGGAGAATAGATTTACGTCCTTTTGCTTTAGTGGGACCCCACGGGGTGGAAATTGTTCCGGGAGGACTTACTCGAGTAGCCTTGAAAGAAGGCTCTTTGGTAGTCAATTCCTCTCAGGGTGGTGGAAGTAAGGATACATGGGTTTTAACCGATTAAAATAATTTTTTAACTAAAAAGATATGCTAAGTAGAGTTGCTGACAGTTTGTATTGGATGGGGCGTTATATGGAACGGATAGATGGAACATTGCGCCTGCTTCAGATTAATTATGCGCTTTCCCAAGATAATATTTCCGATTTTTCATGGGAATCGGTTCTATCCATATTTCCTCAATATAAGAACGATGATTTTACAGAGATAGAAGACTCTCGTCAAGTACTGAAATATATGATACTGGATAAAGACAATCCTAATTCTCTGTTCAATATGATTACCTTTGCCAGAGAAAATGCCCGAAGTGTGCAAGACCATATTACCAAAGAATTGTGGCAATGCCTGAACGATTTTTATCATGCTATACGCAATGATATATTAGCTCAAAAAATAATGAGGGAAGACCCTATTTCACTTCTCAATGATTTGGAAAAATTCTGCCTGATATATTATGGAATTATTGACAGCACATTGCCCCGAGGCGTTGGATATAATTTTCTTGCTATAGGAAAAATGATTGAAAGGAGTATGCAGATGATGAATATTCTGAGTGTTAATTTTATAGAAAATGATTCCGATTTATCCAAAATCAACAGTATATTTTGGAAACACTTGCTGCTTTCCATTTCCGGATATGAAATGTATCTGAAAACTTACAGAAGCGCTTTCAACTACCATAATGTTTTTGATTTGATTGTTTTAAATCCCTCCTTTCCTCGGTCATTATTTTTTTCTATTAATCATCTGTATAATTATTTCAAACGATTAAAAGAAGAATCTGTGTCGGAAAATTATCTTAAAATGGAATTTAAAATCGGAAAATTAAAAAATTTTATTATCTACACTTCTTCCAAAGACCTGGAAGAACAAACTCTTTGCTCCTTTATCATACATGTTAAAACAGAACTAAATGATATCGGCAATCAATTGAATGATTATTATTTCGCATATTTAAAATACACCTCAAATGCCAAAATTTAAAATACACCACATCACCAAGTACACCTATGACTTCCCTGTGAGGGACAGCACCAACCAGATATTGTTATATCCTGTCAATGACGGTTTTCAACAAGTTATATCTCATAAACTTAAAATTTCAGGAAATCCTTTAATAGAGACCTATTGTGATTATTACGGAAACGAGGTCGGAGCGTTTATGAAAGTTGATCTCCATACTGAACTTTGTATTGATTCAAGACTCGAAGTAAACACCCTTCCCGTTCCCGTCCTAAAAGACAACCACCCCAAAGAAGAACAATGGGAACAATTAAAGAGCATCCAATATAAGGTGCCGTTTATTGATTTTCTGACCCAAGAAGCCGCCGATTCTTTAGTTAGAATTACTGAAATTGCCCAGCATCACAACCTGAAAACTACCCCTTTGGGAGAAGCAAAACGATTTATGGAACTTATTTACACACATTTTAAGTACATTAAGGGGGTAACAACTGCCGAATCTACTTTGGACGAGGTATGGAAACTCAAAGCCGGAGTCTGTCAGGATTTTGCCCATGTATTGCTGGCTATGCTGCGGGCTATCAATATTCCTGCACGATATGTCAGCGGTTATATTTGTCCCTGTGAAAATGAAATGAGGGGCGAAGGCGCAACCCACGCTTGGGTAGAAGCTTACATTCCTTTTTATGGATGGCTCGGTTTAGACCCAACCAATAATTGCATTGTTGATGATTTACATGTACGTTTAGCCGTAGGACGAAATTTTTCGGATTGTTCTCCCGTACGGGGAACTTTCAAAGGAGTAGCCAAGCAGAAATTAGAAGTGGGAGTTTCTGTTTCTTATGAAAATAATTCCTCTTTGGAACCATTGAAAGAACCCGCCCTGTTTGAAGAAAATACTCCTGCAACGGAAGATGACTCCGACTCCTCCAAAAACGAAACGAAAAAACTCATACAAAATAATTCTTACCAAAAATATTTGGAAATGATGCAACAACAACAATGATAAATAATACCAAAATAAAATACGTCTGTTATATAAAGTCATTTACGTCATTGCGGGCTTGACCCGCAAACCACCCCACTTGCGGGGTTCATCCCCCTCTTTTGGAGGGGGTAGGGGGAGGTTATTCCCTTGCGATTATGTCCGAACCACGATTTTCACAAGATTTGCATGATTGACATGATTGACATGATTGACATGATTGACATGATTTTAATAATCAAGGAAATCAAATTAATCTTACTAAAATCATGGTTCAAGACAATGCGGGGCTCATCCCCCTCCTTTGGAGGGGGTAGGGGGAGGTTATTCCCTTGCGATTATGTCCGAACCACGATTTTCACAAGATTTGCAAGATTGACAAGATTTTAATAATCAAGGAAATCAAATTAATCTTACTAAAATCATGGTTCAAAACAATGCGGGGCTCATCCCCCTCCTTTGGAGGGGGTAGGGGGAGGTTGAGGGGGAAGGGCTTGTGAAAACCATGCCACTTGTGGGCTTACTCCCCTCCTTTGGAGGGGCAGGGGGAGGTTGAGGGGGAAGGGGTGGTTTTCCATTCGTTTGCAAACCACCCCGCCTTGCAGGCACCCCTCCAAAGGAGGGGAATTTGAAATGCAATCCTCGCGGTTGCCAAAAAAATAGTATCTTTGTGTTGCATTCGAATAAATATGGCAATAAACAAACTCATTCTCGGCGACAACCTCGAAATCCTCAAAGCGATGGAGAGCGAAACGATAGATTTAATCTACCTCGACCCGCCTTTCTTCAGCAACCGCAATTACGAAGTAATTTGGGGTGATGAGGGCGAAGTACGCTCATTTCAAGACCGTTGGAGCGGCGGAATGGAACATTATATCGGTTGGCTCTATGAGCGCGTTGCCGAAATGCACCGCATCTTAAAACCCACCGGCAGTATCTTTTTGCATTGCGACTGGCACGC
>JAITOO010000006.1 GCA_031289875.1 Flavobacteriaceae bacterium | reverse complement strand
GGCAATCGTAACAACGTACAATAAAAACAGATACCAATAACTTTTCAGAAAAGACGGCAACAGCCTGACGAGGTCGCTTTTCATTCCCGAAGCGGTTATCAGTGCGAAAGTGCTTCGTTTGCCTGTAAATTCAAAATATTTGACATCGATGAAATTTGTGGCGATGAAAACTGCATTGATAATAAAAAACAAAATTTTCAGAACTTTTTGATATTGAGGGGTATATTTGAAATTTCCGGGAACGGAACTCAAAATGATAATCAAAGCGTTGCTGAAAAAAATGGCTGACAAGTCAAAGCGCAGACCGCCCAAAAATTCCATCGCCCCCACATTGGAGAACAGAGGCTGATTGAAAAAATAGAAATTTGCACGGCAGAACTGATATAGAAAAACTAAAAGCAATAATCTCAACAGCAATTGTTTGATGCTCAAAACGTAATTCATCTCATCATAATTTATATGGCAGGCGCAAAGATACATTTTTATTGAAAAAGAGCAATAAAAAATTATGGAGAACAAATTTTTATCCGAATAAAACCGAAAAAGCAGGACTTTCGTCCCGCCTTTTCTTTAATTTTTTTATGTTCAATCCTTATTTTTTCAATAAAATAGCGTCCATTTCCTGCATTTTGGCACGGTTGCCCAATACGCGGTAAACGTCCCGAAGCGCACCTATAACGGCAATATTGCTCGAATCAATCCGGTAGGCTTTTTCCAAATACGGCAGTGCGCTGCCCAACACTTGTTTTCTTTGCTCAAACAAAGCGTCGTATTTTTTATTGTCTGCCGTAGAAGTTCCCAAATTTTTCATTTGATTTACGAGTTCCTTGTCAGGCTGCATAAGGAGGATTGCCAAATTCAGATAGGCATCGGTATAGTCCGGTTTTGCCTGAATGGCTTTTTCGTAGTATTCTTTGGCTTTATTTGTGGTTGCAGGGTCTTTGGAATACAAAAATCCGAGATTATACAGAACTTTATAATCGTTAGGGTCTTTTTGCAGTTGTTCCTGCAATTTTTCTGCAAATTTGTCCGTTTGTCCCGTTTGATAGTACAAATCTCCCAAAACATCGTTAAGCGCCTGGTCGTTCGGAAGTTTTGCCAATCCTTTTTGAGTAAGATTCAGAGCGTCATCGTATTTCTTGTCGTTAATCAAAATTTGCACGGCATAATGGTACAAATCCGGCTCAACGGAAGGCGTTGTTTCCTGTTTGAAATCGGTGTAGCCTGCATTGGCTTTCTGAAACAATTGATATTGCGTAGCATCCATATTGACTTCCTGTCCGTCTTTGTCTTTGGCGGTGTATTTGATATTCACGCCGGTATATCCATCGTTGATGAGCTCCTTGTACAGTTCCAGCGCTTTGTCGTTTTGTTCATCGTTATTGTAGGAAACGGCGGCGTAATATTTGTAAATGTCGTCGTTTCCGCCTGCGGCTTTGAACAAATAATACGCCTCAAGAAAGTCATTGCCTGCGGAAGCAAACTGCTTGGAGACATATTCGTCGGCGGCTTTTTTTGCAACTTCCTGTCTTTTAGCATCTAATGTTGCAGCTGATTTTTGGCTGTAAGTTGTTCCGGAAGTGGTTTCTTTCAGTCCTGAAAAGCCCTGAGCCTGTAATTTGGCAGCTTCGTCTTTGGACAAAACATAGGCTTTTTCTTTGGTTTCTTTATTTTTCAAGGAATAGACAGGTCCTTTTTCATAAACCGTCAATTCTGAAAGAACTTTCGCTCCGTCCACTGTTTTTCCTTGCTCTAACAAGGAATTTCCTTTTACGTACAAATACTTGGCGTACACGTCGGGGTCGATGCTCTGCGCTTTGTTTCCTACCGCTGCATCTGCCTGCTGTATTAAAGTCTGCGCCTGTGCTTTATTTCCCGAATCGTATGCCGAGAATGCAGCTTTAATTTCCTTTTCTTGCCCGAATGCCAAAACGGCAAACAGAGCAAACATGGATACGGTTAATTTTTTCATGATTAAACTATTTATTCATTTGTGTTTGAATCCAAATTATTATTTTCTTCTGATGAAAGATTCTCGTTGTTTTCGTTTGGAGCGCCGTGGTTGCCGGTCTCGGTCTCTTCATTTTCTTCTTCAACGCCTTCTTCCATTTCAATTTTCGCTATGGCGGCGATTGCATCGTTGTTTTTCAAATTGATGAGCCTCACGCCTTGCGTGTTTCGTCCCATCACCCGCATTTCGGAAACCGACATTCGTATTGCCACGCCCGACTTGTTGATAATCATCAAATCGTTGTCGTCGGTAACTTTTTGAATGGCAATCAAATCCCCTGTTTTTTCCGTGATGTTGAGCGTAATTACGCCTTTTCCGCCTCGATTGGTAATTCTGTAATCTTCTGCTTGGGTGCGTTTTCCGTAGCCTTTTTCCGAAACAACCAAAATCGTATCATTTTCAATATCCGAGACAATGACCATACCTATCACCTCGTCCTTGTCGTCGGCGAGATGGATTCCCCGCACACCGGAGGCAGTTCTGCCCATCGGGCGGACTTTTTCTTCAGGGAAACGAATCGCTTTTCCGCTTCGGCTGGCAATCATGATTTCATCATTCCCCGAAGTCAAACTTGCGCTGACCAAAGTGTCGCCTTCGCGCACGTTGATGGCGTTGATTCCATTGGCTCTCGGACGGGAATAGGCTTCCAGACTTGTTTTCTTGATGATTCCTTTTTTGGTAACCATCACAAGGAAAGTATTTTTGATATATTCTTCGTCTTTGAGGTCGTAGGTTTTGATGTAGGCTTTAATCTTGTCGTCCGGTTCAATATTGATAAGGTTTTGAATGGCTCTTCCTTTGGAAGTTTTAGACCCTTCGGGGATTTCAAACACCCTCATCCAGAAGCATTTGCCTTTTTCTGTAAAGAAAAGCATATATTGGTGGGCGGTCGCCGAAACTACGTATTCCAAAAAGTCTTCGTCGCGAGTGGCGGCGGCGCGGTTGCCTACGCCTCCTCTGGACTGCGTGCGGTATTCGGAGAGCAGCGTGCGCTTGATGTATCCCATTCGGGAAATGGTCAAAACCACTTTTTCATCGGGAATGAAGTCTTCGATGCTCATTTCTCCGCCTGCAAAGTCGATTTCCGTACGTCTTTTGTCTCCGTATTTTTGTTTGATTTCCTGCAATTCGTCCTTGATGATTTGGAAGCGAAGTCCTTCATCGTTAAGAATACTATTCAAATGTTCGATTTCTCTCATGATGTTTTCGTATTCTTCTCGGATTTTGTCCAACTCCATTCCTGTCAGGCGAGCTAAACGCAAATCCAGAATTGCTTGAGCTTGAATTTCGCTCAATTCAAATTCCTGAATCAAGGCGGTTTTTGCTTCGGCAGGACTAGCGCTTTCTCGAATGATTCTAATCGCTGTATCCAAGCTGTCCTGTGTGCCGATAACCTTCATAAAGCCCTCCAAAATGTGGGCTCTTTCTTGAGCCTTTCTCAATAAATATCGGGTACGGCGGATGACTACATCGTGTCGATGTTCTATAAAATGGTGGATAATGTTTTCCAGATTTAACTGAACCGGACGACCATGAACCAAGGCTATATTATTGACACTGAACGAGGTTTGTAATGCGGTATATTTATACAGCAGATTGAGAACCACGTTTGGAATGGCATCGTTTTTCAGAATATAGACTACGCGCATTCCTTTTCTGTCGGATTCGTCGCGGATTTCGGAAATGCCTGTCAGTTTCTCTTCTTTTACGAGTTCCGCTGTGCGGGCAATCATGTCTGCCTTGTTCACCTGATATGGAATTTCCGTAACTATGATGGCATCTCGTCCGTGAACTTCTTCAAAGTTGGTTTTTCCTCTTAAAACGATTCGTCCGCGTCCTGTTTCAAAGGCGGATTTTACGCCTTCGTAGCCGTAAATGATTCCTCCCGTAGGGAAATCGGGCGCTTTGATGTATTTCATCAGTCCTTCTATGCCGATATTTTTGTCGTCTATATAGGCGCAGATAGCGTCAATGGATTCGCATAGATTGTGCGGCGCCATGTTGGTTGCCATTCCGACGGCAATACCTGAAGTTCCGTTTACTAAAAGGTTCGGAATGCGGGTAGGCATTACAGTGGGTTCTGACAGCGTATCGTCAAAATTTAACTGCATATTGACGGTTTCTTTGTCAATATCCGAAGTGATTTCTTCTGAGATTTTTTTGAGTCTTGCTTCAGTGTAACGCATGGCGGCAGGCGGGTCGCCGTCCACCGAGCCGAAGTTACCCTGCCCGTCCACTAATTGATAACGCAGAGACCATTCTTGAGCCATGCGCACCATCGTGTCGTAAACGGAAGAATCGCCGTGGGGGTGGTATTTACCCATGACTTCCCCTACGATTCTTGCTGATTTTTTGTGTGATGTATTGGAAAAAACTCCCATTTCGTACATTCCAAACAAAACTCTTCTGTGTACCGGTTTCAATCCGTCGCGTACGTCGGGCAAGGCTCGCGAAACGATAACGGACATTGAATAATCAATATAGGAGGACTTCATTTCGTCCTCAATATTAATAGGAATAAGTTTTTCTCCTTCTCCTGTCATATTTTATTCAGTTGTTGTTAATATAATTAAGAGTGCTAAGGTACGAAAAATTCTTGAAAGGGGAAAAAATAATGTGTCGGCAGGTTGCGAATCTGCTTCCGAACAATCCTTGTAGACTATGCCTGCATTGTTTTCATTTTTTTATTCGCAGGTAGAACCCTCTGCTTTCATGGTTAGGACGAGGCAGAGCTTCATTCTAACGGGAGATGTTAATTCATTTATGTCTTATTTTCTTCCCCTCCATTGTCATTTTCCCCCCATCACCTCATCAATTTCTTTTTGCACCTCCGCTGTCTGCAGCAACACCGTTATTATCCGTTGATAATGCAATATATCATCATAATTCAACGGGCGGGCAAATTTGCGGTCTTTCAACCATTTTTGGGCGGGCTGGTAGCCGCCGATGTAAAATCCCCACGCGATGGACGGTACATTATCGAAATATTGGGTGTCGTTAATCCACACACGTACAGATTGTTGTTGGTGTAGAGACGTTGCATACAACGTCTCTACGGGCAACGTTTCTGCGTGTAATGTTTCTACAATATCGTTGCTTTCTTTGGGGTAAGTTGCCACACCTTGCTGCGGTTCAACATTTTCGAGCAGATGCAAGCGGCGGCGATTTGTGCATCAAAATCGTATCCTTTACCTCAAAAAACGGAAACAGAATCAAAAATATAAACTTTTGAAAAACCTGAATATTGACTGTTATTTTTGTCAATATTCCGAAACATTTTGTCGGAAATTTTCAAAGACCGCAACACCGTAAAAAGTGTTTGTATTGCTTTTTCTCTTGAAGTGAAATAATTTTTGAGTTCTGAAATAGTTGTTGTACTTTTGTGTCATAGCATGATGGTTTGTTTTGCAATACAAAATTACTGAATTTCCGCGATTTATAAGGACATTATGCTGATTTTTTGTTAAATATCAGCAGGTTATAGAACTTGCGAAAGTTGAATACTAAAATTTACTTTATGAAAAAACTAGGTAAAATAAGTATATTAATTTTAACATTTTTTACTCTATTAGGTTGTCCGGCAAGTCATTTTTATAGATATATACCCATAGATGAATATCAGAAAAAATTAAAGGACTATTATGAGTTTAAAATTTCATCAAATTCTGTAATAGATGTGGAAACAGGTCTTCTGCAGTATTTTGTTGAAAAAAAGAAAATATTATTTGCAAATATTATGATAGCGGGAGAGCTATCAGGAAAGGACCTTACGCTTGAAGTATATTCAAAAAAGTGTGGCAAACTAAATAGACGACAAGATACTAACAATTTTATAGGATTTTATAAAGAGTTGTCTTATAGTACAAACCATATTAAACTTCTAAAAGATGATACATTAACAATTTATGTATCATCACCAAAAGAAAATAGGGAAATAAAATTTATTTCTAACTTAAAATGATAAAATTATGTATTGGGATTTATTAAACAATCCAAGAGAAGTAACATGGGGAAGAAATATTGTTACTTTTAAAGATACAAAACCCAATACTTTTGGGCATGAATTTGGACACTATATAGAAGTTATGCAACAAAGCTGGGGCACTATGCAGATGAAAGGAATATGGGAACAGTTGTTTATAAAAGGAGATGCTTATGTACTGACAGGAACAGATGAAACCCTTGCAGATGAATTACTTACTAATGTAGGTGGCACGCTTTCATGCTTATTAGTTAATCAGAATAAACAATGTATAAAATGGCCTTAATAAATTGTAAGAAATTAGGAACGATAATAGTATTGTCTTTATTTATGATAGGATGTCTTGTCCCGCCAGCACCCCATACAGATTATTATAAACCTGTTTATAATAATAATGTAAATTTAATAGCTATTAAAAAAGAATATCCAGATAGAATTTATAGTAATTATTATTATTTAATAAAATTAACAGATTCTTTTACAATAAAGACAAGATTACAAGTAGGCTCTTTGCCTAAAAGTAAAGGCTGGACATTATTGGTTGAAAGTACTGAAAATATAGACAGTATGAAATTAGAATCGACAAGATTACATATGTTAGAATATTTAAACATACATTATGATTCTATTTTCAGGAAAAATTATTTTATAAATGATAGAAAATGGTATGGAAATTTTATCAAAAGAAGAGATACAATGCTTCTACATATTTATAAAAGTAATAAAGAATATATAGTTCCTTATTATCTTAATGCAAAACATGGAATGGAAACTTATCCTTTTTCAAAAATTTCTAATGAAAATAGATAATATAAGGAGAGATATGTATTGTTTTTTAGATTATATCCAAAAATAAAAATAAGTTTAGTAAAAATTCTATGTATTTTTTAATATTGTTAGTTACTCTATATTCGTGAGCCCCACATGGGCATGCTTATAGTTTGTTAAATAATAAGAGCAAAGATGAACTAAGTATTTTTTGTACTCTGTATGATAAGGTATGGCTTTTTAATAGTACTGAAAGACACTATTTACATCCGGTCAAACCACTTTTCAAAATTGAAGCATTCAAAAATTATGGATACCCTGTCTTTTCATTTAAAAAATACACAAAAAGCATTCAAAACAATAAGAATAAAAGATGGTAAATTTCACAAACAAATAAAAAATGACACAGTAACAATTAAATTTAAAGAGAATGGTAATTGGGTTAAGGAAAAGTATGTTATCATAAATGATAGTAGAATTAAATAAGCATAACACCTATACGGATACAACCCGCCGTATGCGAGAGCATGCACGGGGGAGAGGGCAGGGGAGTCTCCTCTACTGCTCAATTAAGTGTTATTTTCACACTTAATTGCTTTTTTTAATTTAATTTACTTACCTTTGCCAAAATTTTGCTAAAAAAACAATTATGAATT
>JAITOO010000162.1 GCA_031289875.1 Flavobacteriaceae bacterium | reverse complement strand
GGTTGAAGCCTAATGTCTGTGCAAAAAATTTGTAATTATAAGACATGCAAACGATTATAAAAATGATTTTGTAATTTTAGATAACAAAGGTACAATCTTTTCAGGAAAATAAGGAAATTATTTCCGCCTGATTTCCTGACTTTTCTCGCATTTAGAAGTTGAATCTGCGTTAATAAGAATAATGGTATATTTTTTGCCGAATCATTATATTTTTGTATTTTTAGCAAAATCACAGGATTATTTTTTGAATGAGTAAAATTTTTTTAAGTTTTCTTACCGCGTGC
The DNA here is from genome assembly GCA_031289875.1 of Flavobacteriaceae bacterium. Lineage (GTDB taxonomy): Bacteria > Bacteroidota > Bacteroidia > Flavobacteriales > Weeksellaceae > Apibacter. The sequence goes on along the minus strand of JAITOO010000162.1, from coordinate 12,523 downwards.
TGTCTTTGCTTGTCTTTCTCAGCGCAGGTCAAAGTACGGATTATCGACATGGAAAGTCATCAGCCTGTCGGAAGTGCGGAAATTTTTTCGGAGGCAAGAGAGAAAATCGGGACGACAGATGAAAACGGATATTTTATTGTAAATCAAAATACCAACAAAATTCTGATACGAGCCGCAGGTTTTGACGAAAGGTTGGAATCCATCGGGCAGGTAGACAAAAATATTCTTCTTTTAAAAAAGAATAAAAAATATAAAAATGACCCAAAAGCAGTCCAAATTGTAAAAAAAGTATGGAAAAACAAAGGCAAAAACAGCCCTGAATCGCTGAAAAATTATCAATATTCCGCTTATGTGAAAATCTCTGTCGATGCTTCTTCCGATTCTGTCAAATACATTGAAAACCCTCATTTCAAACTTGATTCGCTCAATAATTCTTTGAAAGAAGCCTTAAAAAACAACGTGATTTTTGTCGGCGAGCGGACTATGCTCTACAAATACGACCGCCGATACGGCAAAAAAAACATCATAACTGCTTATAAAGCAGGCGGTTTTGATAATCCTGAATTTTACAACACGGCAGCCGCCCAAACGCTGGAAAATGATTTTCCCGAAGTTCTTTCGCCTTTCGGAAGAGTGAAAAATACTTTCAAACTGATTGACAGCGTGGAAATTAATGGCAGAAAAAATTATGAAATCTATATGTTTTCCCGCCGAAAAAGCGGTTTGCAATTTTATCAAAGCCTGACTTTTTTCGTTGATTCACAGACTTTTGCGCTCACACGGTTTTATGGCAACGCTTCTCAGGTTACCAGCAAATATTACGAAGTTTCGAGGGTTCGGTACAAAAATATTTGGCACACCGAGTTTGAATTTCTTCGGCGGCAACTGCTTAGTGAAAATTTTGTCCGCAAACTCAACCGCAAAATTCCTGTGCGGCTGCATTCTTTTACAAGACTGAACACGGTTGCAACGGTCAAGGCTTATGTCTCTGATTTTGAGAGCGATGTTGATTTTTCTCGAAAAGAATTTAACGGTTATGAATACATGTTGTCTCCCGAAGTTTCTTCCGAAGTTGATAAAAAACTGCTTTCGGAAAGACAGGACAGCCTCAGCCTGCGCGAGCAATCTTCTTATTTGGAACTCAATAAGTTGTCTGATAAATATAATCTGGAGCGAACGGCGCAAGTGCTGAGCAGCCTTTCTACGGGCGAGCTGGAACTCGGAAAATTCAATTTAGACCTTTTCAAACTGGTGAGCCACAACTTGTACGAGGGGTTCCGGTTTCAGGTCGGGGGACATACCAATTACCGTTGGAACAATGACTATCAGCTGGGCGGCTTTGTTGCCAAAGGTACGAAGGACAAGGATGTCAAGGCGGGGGCGGACGTTTTGTTTTTTGTGAACAGGGCAAACGGCGGAGAACTCGGACTGGAAGCGGAAACCGACGTGCTTCCCGCAGGACGGATTGCCCCGAAATACCTCACGCCCAAAGATGAACTCACAGCGAAGCCTAACAATATCTATAATGACCATTATTTTAGTTACAGGAAAATAGAAACTTTTTATCAGCAAGATTTTTTTCGCAATTTAACAGCTTCACTTTCTGTTGATTATCAGCGTCAAAGGACGGAGTTTAATTATCTTTACAAAAGCAATCCTGCCAACACTTGGTACGATTATTTCAACACTTCCGTCAAGCTGCGTTACGCACCCAATGTACAGTACATGGCTACGCCCACAGGAAAGCGCACGCTGAAAGACGTTCCGCCTTATTATTACCTCACTTACACCAAATCTTGGAATATGTTTGAACATGGAACATCAGCGCAAAAGGTTTATGTATCAGCAATTTACAATTTTCATACTTTTTCGGGAAGCACGCTGGTCGTGGGCAATGCAGGCGCAATTTTTGGCAATACGCCGCTGATGAACACCTTTGAGTCAATGGGGACGGCGCGCAACGGCAACAGTTTTCTTGGGCGGTTCGGACTGAAAGGTTTTCAAAGTTTTGAAACGATGATTCCGTCTACTTTTTTTGCCAACAATTTCATTTCCATACACATATACCATCATTTGAAGCCGATTCGGATTTCGGAGTTCAAATATCTGCGCTTTTCGCTGGTGTACAACGGAATTATTGGGACGATGGACAACAAAAACATTCATCATTCCTTTGATTTTCAAGTGCCTGAAAATTATTATCAAGAAGCGGGAATCGAACTCAACAAGTTTATTTTGGGCGTGGTCGGCATAGGCGCTTACGTGCGTTTGGGCGCTTACCAAACAGGCAGTCTCTACCAAAATTTGTATGTGAAAGCGATGTTCAACCTGTGATTTTTTCCATTTTTTTTATCAGGCATAAAATTATGCTAAGAACTCCATAAAATCGTAAAACGCAGGTTATCAAATCGTTTTTTATAAATTGATGGATTCCTACAGCATTAATTTTTCTCTTGTATAATACACACAAATTATAGCAGGAAAATTTCAGAAAAATGAAATTAACTGTTTAAAATTCAACGCCGTTCCTGTTTTACTGACAAAATAATTGAATATTTTTTATGGCTTATTTTGCCTGTATAAATTATAAATTCTAATTTTACACTATGTTTAAATTTATAGTTTCCGACAAATTTCAATCCGAAAAAGAAAATCTTTTGAAAATTATACGAAATTTCGACCAATATGTTGAGATACTGGGAACTCCGTCGCGGAATATCATCAAAAAAATTCCCTTTCAGGACTATTTTATTGCAGTTAAAAGTTTTAAGAAACCTCATCTTGCCAATAAATTGGCGTACAGACATATACGCCCTTCTAAGGCTAAGCGTTCTTTTGTTCACGGACAAAAATTATTGGCATTGGGAATTTCCAATCCCGAGCCGATAGCTTTTTTGGAAGATTTTGACAGTCTGGGACTTACGTTGAGTTTTTATATTTCCAAATTTTCTCCCTACGATTTTACTTTGAGAGAGTTATACACTCAGTCCGACGGCGAAAAATGCGCCAAAGCCTTTGCTGAATTTTCTTATTTTGTCCACACAAAGGGTGTTTTCATCAAAGACAACACGCCCGGCAACACGCTGATTGTGAGAAAGAACAACGGTTATGAGATGTCTTTAGTGGATTTAAATCGAATGGGATTTTATGAAAACCTGACTTTCGACCAAAAAATGCGCAGTTTATCCGACAACATTAGAGAACAGCCTTATTTTGACATTATTACGGAAGAATATGCCAGGATTTCGGGTTCTCCGACAGACGAAATCCGCAATAAAATTTATTATTTAAGGGGAGAAATCGACAAAAAAAGGGAACGTAAAGCCAAGTTTAAGGAATTTTTGAAAAAATTTTGAAATGAATCACTTCTTTATTACAAAGTAAAAATCTCGGTACAAACGCGGTTTGTAACCTTTACTGCTTGGCGCAGAAGTATTTATGTCAATATATGAAACTTTTTGAATGCTCAAATTCGGGTTTATTTTTTTGAAGAAATCAGATTCGAGGTTTTTCATCACCAGCACGCCAACAGTATCTTTGGTAACAAGTTCTTTTTCAATTATTTTCATGTCTGCTGAGCGAGTCTTATCTCCATAATCCCAAATAATTTCAGGACTTCCGTATTCGTAGTCAAACACGGGAATTTTTCTGTGCGTAATTTCCTGCAAAGTCTTTGCAGAACGGGCATTGGGATTGTGCAGAAAACTTTTTACTAAAGGAAAACAAGCAACCATCACGGCACATTGCAGAGCAATCAATCCATAAAAAACTTTCGGAAAATCTTTTTTTGCCAAAAAATAGAGAATAAAAATCCCCGTAAAAAACAGAACAAAAGAAGAAACTGCTGACCAAATCATCTGTTTTTCAACAACATGATGAAATACGGAAAATAAAACAAAGGGATAGGCTATGCCGATGACACCCACCAATCCGAAGGAAAAAATCATCAAAAACTTGTCTGCTTTTAATGTTAAATTTCCGGCATTTTTCCATAAAAAATCCACATAAAATCCTGTGTTCAAAGCCAAAGGGATTAAAACCGGAAGAAGATAGCGCACTTTTTTTTCAGGAATAAGGCTCAGTAAAATCAAAGAAGCCAATGTCCAAATGAGCGTGAATTTATAGGCTTTCACATCGGAAACTTTGTTTTTCAAGTAAGGGTAAATCAGTGCAAGTAAAGAAGTTATCGTCCAAATTCCTGACTGAGTGAAGAAACTCCAATAATAATAAAACGGTTCGGAATTGTAATCACTGCTCCACCGTTCAGTTTCCGTCTGTGCCATTTTTGCGAACGCCTTTGGGTCTGCCCAATGCGCATAAATCGACCATGAAGCCCCTAAAATAATCCCAATTAAAGCATATATTATCAGCACAATAGCTGTTTTATTTTCAAATTTAAATTTGTAAATCCAGCCGTAGGCAATCAAAAAAGGAAGCAGCAGTCCGTAAGGCGAAACGGGTCCCTTGCTGAGAATGGAACAGGCGAGGAAAATACCGCCTAAAACTGCATCGATAAAAGGTTTTTTGCTTTTTTTTAGAATTTTCCACAAGAAGAAAATTGAGACGAACATAAAACTGTGGCAATAAATGTCCCATTGATTGTCGCGCCCTGAAAAGTATATGTAGAAAGAGGTAGCCAAAATCAGTCCGTTGTGGAAGCCCTGTTTTTCGGATAGACCAATTTTTACAGACAGTTTGTACGCGTAAACAATCAACAGCAATGTAACGGCAACGACAGCCAGCCGCAGCACAAAAAGCGAATTAAAACCGAAAATCGCCCCCAAAACGGCGGTAATCCAAGTCGGGAGCGGTGGTTTTTCATATCGTGGAAAGCCGTTGAGGGTGGTCAAAATCCAATTTCCGTCCTGCACCATTTCCCTTGCAGTGATTAAGTTTCTGGCTTCCATGATATTAACGGGCAAAATGCCGAGATTTGCCGTCAGCATTACGAGTGAAACGAGGAATAGAATTACGGTATATTTCGTTGATTTACTGTGCATTAACGTCGGTCTTTTTGCTTTGGTTCAAAATCATAATATTTCTTACATAAGTAAAAATCCCCATGCTGTGTCCCGCCAGCAGAACCCAGTCCAAGCGGATTACGGCATATGTGAAAATCATCAGCGAGCCGGTCAGACTCAACATCCAAAAACCGAGAGGCAGTTCGGATTTTTTGATTTTTTCGGAGTAAATCCATTGATACACAAATCTCATCGTAAACAAAATTTGTCCGAAACTCCCCCCAATCAGCAGCCACAAAGGAATTTTTTCGTTTTTGAAAAGTTTGGAAACGTCGAAAGCTCCGTGCCACAAACTGAAACCAATTGCCAAAATTGGGAAAAAATACACAAAATATCGAAACAAAAAATGATATTTCAGCCAAGCGTTATGTAATTGAATATTACGAATATAGATGTAATAGGTGATGACCTGCCCCAGCATGATGGAAAAATCGTGGCGCAGATAGCCGTAAAGAAACAGAAAAAATGAGGCAATCAGGCTTATCTGCCAGAAAAGCAAATCAGAAGTTACGCGTTTGTTTTTCTCCGCACTAATCCACTGAACGAGCATTCGGCTCGAAAACAGAAACTGGGCGAAAAAACCAATCGACAGTGTGAAATAATTCCAAAAAACAGTTTCCGTATTTGCCAAAAAACTCATCATAATTTCTTCTCAGCCACTTGATAATTGATGTACTTTTTCTTCATCCACAAGAAAGCGAAACAATCGCTCAGCGGTCCCAGCAGACGATTCCACAAGTGAAACTTGGATTTGCCCGCAACCCGTTCAAAATGCCGAACGGAAATTTGTTTCACCTTTCCGTTTTGAAGTTGAACCATCGCAGGGAGAAAGCGGTGCAGTCCTTTGAACATCGGAATTCGTTTGGCATATTCGGTTTTGATGATTTTCAGCGGGCAACCCGTGTCGTCCATGCCGTCGTGCGTGAAAGCTCGGCGGATTCCGTTGGCAATTTTGGAAGACATGTTTTTCACTAAACTATCCTTTCGGTTGGAGCGAACGCCTGTTACCAAATCGTATTTTTCGGCATCGTCTAAAAGTAAATTAAAATCTTCCGGAGCTGTTTGTAAATCAGCATCCAAATAGCCTCCCCAGCGGGTGTTCAAATAGTCGAATCCTGCTTTCAAAGCGGGACTTAAACCGTAATTTTTATCAAAGGAAATGTAAGTGAAATCCGGATTTTCAGCGCAGATTTTTCGTATCTCCGACAAACTGTTGTCTCGAGAGCCGTCATTGACGAAAAGAACTTTCGTACGCTTTTTTGCCGTTTTGATGAAAGCCGACATCTCGTCGTAGACACGCCGCAAGTTGTCTTCTTCGTTGAAAACGGGTATGATAACCGTCAAATCATATTCCATTGTGTTAAATTAAATATCCGCCAAAGATAAAACTTTCTTGTTAAAAAATGATATTTTCCCTCGTATTGAAAAAAACTGTGTATATCCTTTTTCTATTAAAAATAAAATATTACCTTTGGAAAGTTGTTAGATTTGAATAAAAAAAATTAAATAAACACATGAAAGTAACAGTAGTAGGCGTAGGTGCAGTAGGTGCAACCTGCGCAGACAATATCGTAAGAAAAGAATTAGCGCACGAAGTGGTTTTGGTGGACGTAAAAGAAGGCGTTGCCGAAGGCAAGGCGTTAGACCTGACCCAGACTACTTCGCTGTTGGGCTTTGACACCAAAGTTACAGGAACAACAGGCGATTATTCCAAAACCGCAGGAACACAGGTAGCCGTTATCACTTCGGGGATTCCGAGAAAACCCGGAATGAGCCGCGAGGACCTGATAGGAACGAATGCAAAAATCGTAAAAGAAGTAGCTTCCAACATTCTTAAATACTCTCCTGATGCCATTTTGGTAGTGATTTCCAATCCAATGGATACGATGACTTATTTGGCGCTGAAATCTTTGAAGTTGCCTAAAAACAGAGTTATCGGAATGGGCGGCGCGCTGGACTCTTCCCGCTTCAAAACCTATTTATCTCTGGCGAGCGGAGCTTCTCAGGGAGACATTCAAGCATTGGTCATTGGCGGACATGGCGACACTACCATGATTCCTCTGACGCGTCTGGCAACTTGGCAAGGCGTGCCTTTTTCAAAAGTGCTTGGCGCTGATGACCTTAACAAAGTTGCCGCTGATACAATGGTAGGAGGCGCAACATTGACCAAACTGCTCGGAACTTCCGCATGGTACGCACCGGGAGCTGCGGGAGCTGCTGTTGTGGAATCCATTGTAAGAGACGAGAAAAAAGTGTTCCCTTGTTGCGTATATCTGGAAGGCGAATACGGACAGAGTGATATCTGCATCGGAGTGCCTGTTGTTTTGGGCAAGAACGGCGTGGAAAAAATCATTCAGTTAGACTTGAACGACGACGAAAAAGCTAAGTTCCAAGCCTCTGCCGACGCCGTAAGAAACATGAACAACGTTTTGAACGATATGAATATTTTGTGAAAAACGTGATTTTTTCATGGCAAATATATTTTAGAGAGACCGCTTCTTCGGAGGCGGTTTTTGGTTCTACGATAGCTTTAAAAACCTGATTTTATAAGTTGTTGATGAACGAAAGCAAGTACGCAATTTCAGATAATTTTATCAAGCAAAAGAAAGAAACAATCAAGAACTCTCTCCCATTCACCGAGAAAAAAAGGCTGTTTCGTAGAAAAAAACTGTTTTAACTTTGCTCTGAAAAGTAACAAATCCGGCATTAATGCACAGTAATCCGTCCGCCCAAGCTTGTTTTTTTGTTCACGGTATCAGGGTTTCCGTAGATGTCAATCGTGCCGCCTGCTCGGATTTTAGCATCAACTTGTTTGGAAACAAACACTTCGGCTTCTCCTCCTGCGTTGATGGTTACAGTTGTTTGCTTGGTTTTCAGGTCTTTGGCATAATATTTTGCGCCTGTATTAATCAGCACGTCTTGGGTGTCGGCTTCGCCTGAAACCTCTACTATTCCGCCAGTAACTATTTGAATATTAAGTTTTTGCGCCTCAATTCCCACATTAATCGAAGCTCCTTCTTTGGCATTAAGCGTCAGCGAAGACGATTTGATTTTGTCTAAATTCGTAACGACTGTTCCTTCGTTAGCTTCAACTCCCTGTAAATCTTTGTAATAGACGACTACTTTGATGCCGTCGCCCTGCAATGTTTTAACTGTCGTCATTCTGATTTTCAACTCTCCGTTCTTATTGATTATCTGCACATTATCGGTATCGCTTCCAACGATTTCGACTTCGTTTTTAGATGAAGCGACCAATTCCACCCTGATTTTGTCAAAAACCTTGACCCCCGTGAAATCTCCCACATTTTTAGTAACTGACTGTGAAAATGCGGTTTGCATTCCAAACCAACCAATTGTCATTAAAAATATTTTCCTCATAATCTGATTTTTTTAATGTTTTTTTAGTTATGACAAAATCAAACTTATAAAGTCGAAAATCGCCATATTATTTGTTAAATAAAACGTTATTTTTAATAATATTATTATCTTTGTAAAAAGAATGCTGGTATGAAACAAATATTAGTTACTTCTGATACGCCTCTCCCGGACGAGTTTGATAAAGAAATTCTATCCGATTATATTCCCTTTATTAAAACAGAAATTTACTCCGAAAACGAAATCACGAAACAACTTCCGACAGAAAAAAAAGATTATGACTTTATCATTACAAGCAAGCACTCTGCGCAGGCGGTGCAGAATATTCCATTAGACGGGGAATTTTTTGTCGTCGGCAAAAATACTGCGAAAGAACTGCTGGGGCAGAACCGCGAAATCGCCTTTGTGTCCAACTATTCCGAAGATTTAGTGGAACGGATTCTGGAAAATGAAAAAAAACAGACATACGTTTTTTTGAAAGGAAATTTGTCTCTAAAAATCATTCCCGATGTTTTGAAAAACCACAACATAGAAGTGATTGAAATTGAATGTTATCACACGACATTAACACCTAAAAAGCTGAACAACAGTTATGATGCTATCGTTTTTACAAGCCCGTCGGCAATAAAATCTTTTTTTTCAATGAATGAAATTCCGCAAAACACACTGATTTTCACCATCGGAAAAACCACCGCCCAAGCAGTGCGGAAATACGGAAACTTTCCGGTTTCTTATCCCGAAGAAATTACCAAAGAAGCGTTGGTCGATTTGATAAATGAAACCTTAACTCATTAAAAATATATTAACAGAACTATAAATTGAAAAATGCCTAAGAACAACCTTTTTTTAGATGCTTTGGCAGGCAGGAAAGTACAACGTCCGCCCGTGTGGATGATGAGGCAGGCAGGCAGATTTCTGCCCGAATTTCGCGCCATGAGAGAAAAATACGACTTTTTCACCCGTTGCCGCCGCCCCGACCTTGCCGCAGAAATCACTTTGATGCCCGTGAAACGCCTCCCGATTGATGCCGCCATTCTTTTTTCCGACATTCTGGTTGTTCCACAAGCGATGGGCATGCCGTTTGAAATCAAGGAATCTGTCGGACCTTTTTTGAAAAATCCGATAGCTTCTCAGAGAGATATTGAAAAATTGCAAATGCCTGATGTTGAGGATAGTTTGGGTTACGTTTTTGAAGCAATTGACCGAACTTTGTGCTTGCTTGACGATGAAATTCCGCTCATTGGATTTTCAGGAAGTCCTTGGACAATACTTTGTTACGCTGTCGAAGGACGAGGCTCTAAAACTTTTGACAAAGCCAAAGTTTTCTGCTTCCAACATCCTGACTGGGCGCATCTTCTGCTCCAAAAAATCACCGATTATACGATTGCGTATTTGTCGAAAAAAATAGAACACGGCGTTCATGCTGTGCAGATTTTTGACAGTTGGGGAGGATTGCTTTCACCGAAAGATTACGACGAATTTTCTTGGAAATACATCAATCAAATAACGGAGGCTCTGGCTGATAAAGCCCCCGTTATTGTTTTTGGAAAAGGCTGCTGGTTTGCCCTCGAAACAATGTGCGATTCAAAAGCTTCGGCACTCGGCGTGGATTGGACGATTTCTCCGCAAAAAGCGCGGGAATTTACGCACAACAAAATTACTTTACAAGGAAATTTTGACCCCGCCAAACTGCTTGCTCCGCCAAAAAAAATCTATGCCGAAGCACAACAAATGATTCGCGAGTTCGGCGTGCAAAAATACATTGTCAATCTCGGACACGGCATTTTGCCTGATGTTCCTGTGGAAAATGCGGAGGCTTTTGTGAAGGCGGTTGTGGAGTTTAACTAATCTTTGCCCAATCAAAAGTATTTCTGTGATGTGCGAGAAAGAATTTTTTAATTTCTTTATTTTCAGCTGATTGAAGTTTGGGGTCTTCTTGGAGCAAGACATTAATCGCTGATTTTGAGAGAGAGATAATAGCTTTGTCATGCGCCAAATCTGTCTTTTTGAAGTCTATAACGCCGCTTTGCTGTGTTCCCAAAAGATTTCCCGGACCTCGTAATTCCAAATCTACTTCGGAAATTCTAAAGCCGTCGTTGGTTTCGCAAAGCGTTGATATTCTTTTTTTTGCTTCGTTAGAGAGTTCCGATTTGGTCATCAAAATACAATAAGACTGTTCCGCCCCGCGCCCTACGCGCCCGCGCAGTTGATGAAGCTGTGAAAGCCCGAATTTTTCTGCGCTTTCGACCACCATGACTGTGGCATTCGGCACGTTTACGCCAACTTCGATGACTGTTGTGGCAACCATAATTTGTGTTTGATTTTTTGCAAATCGCTGCATTTCAAAGTCTTTGTCGGCTGTTTTCATTCTTCCATGAACGATGCTCACTTGATATTCAGGCATTGGGAAAGCACGCACAACACTTTCATAGCCGTCCATTAAGTCCTTATAATCCATCGTTTCGCTTTCTTCAATCAAAGGATAAACGATGTAAACCTGCCTGCCTTTTTGGATTTCATTTTTCAGAAAATTAAAGACCGATAGACGATGTGCATCGGTTTTGTGAACGGTTTTGATTTCTTTCCGCCCTGCGGGAAGCTCGTCGATGACGGAAATGTCTAAATCGCTGTAAAAACTCATTGCCAACGTGCGCGGAATCGGCGTTGCCGTCATCACCAAAATATGCGGCGGAACAGTGTTTTTCTTCCAAAGTTTTGAGCGTTGCGCTACGCCGAAGCGGTGCTGCTCGTCAATTATCGCCAAACCGAGACTTTGGAACTGTACTTTTTCTTCCAGTACGGCGTGTGTTCCGATGAGAATATTCAATGTGCCTGATTCGAGTTCCGCGTGAATGAATTTTCGCTCTGATGCGGGCGTAGAACCTGTCAGCAGGCGGACGGACACGTCCATGCCGCCTAAAAATTCTTCAATTGTGTTGAAGTGCTGGGTTGCTAAAATTTCTGTCGGGGCAATCATACACGCCTGAAAACCGTTGTCGATGGCGAGCAATATGCAAAGCAGAGCAACCATTGTTTTTCCACTTCCGACATCTCCCTGCAACAGCCTGTTCATCTGAGTATTGCGCCTCAAATCTTTGCGTATCTCCTTGATTACCCGCTTTTGAGCATTGGTCAATTCAAAAGGGAGATGATACTGATAGAATTCGTTGAAATTTTTACCGACTTTGGAAAAAGGATGTCCCGGCGTAGTGTTTTGACGGTGGATTTTCTGCAATCCGAAACCGAGCTGAAAAAAAAACATTTCTTCAAATTTCAAACGGTATTCCGCCTGTTGAAGTCCTTGATAATGGGTAGGAAAATGGATTTCTTGATAGGCTTTTTTTCGAGAGATGAGTTTATAATCGGTCAAAATTTTTTGAGACAAATTTTCTTCAATCTGATTTTCAATAGAATGCAAGGCTTCTCGAATCACTTTTTTGAAAAATCTTTGATTAATTCCGCGTTTTTGCAATTTTTCCGAATTGGAATAGACCGGTTCTAACGAGGTCTGTCCCATCCGCGCTTCCGAGAGTTTTTCGATTTCGGGGTGAGCCATGTTCCACTTGTTGTTGAATGAGGCAACTTTGCCGAAAATCAGGACTTCTTCGTTCAGAGGAATGCTCTTAATCAACCAGTTGGTAACGTTAAACCAGACGAGTTCGAGCGTTCCCGTTTCATCTTCAAATGTCCCGACCAAGCGTTTTTTCTTTCCCTGAGCGATTTCCTGCAAGGAAATAATTTTTCCTTTCAACTGAATTTCCGCCGCCGACAATCCGATTTGGCTGAGAGTGTAAATCCGGCTTTTGTCAATGTATCGGAACGGAAAATAATTGAGTAAATCTTCGCAAACCCTGATGTCAAAATGGGTTTTAAGCAAAGAAGCACGTTCTGCGCCAATGCCTTTGACATATTCAATCGGAGTATGAAGCTGTAATTCACTCATCAAATACAAAAATAGGAATTTTTGAGATTGTGCAGAAACAACTGAGTAAATTAGGGAGTATTCATTTAAATTATTCTTTCAAGAAAAAGAAAGTTTGTTTAACTTTCGTAAATTTTTCAAACAGCGATTCTCCTACATCTACGGAAGCGTAATTTTCTACTAATGAACTTTCTAATGAATCTAA
>JAITOO010000172.1 GCA_031289875.1 Flavobacteriaceae bacterium | reverse complement strand
GCTTTCCGTTGTGTAATCGCCATAGATATCAGCAGTGTCGAAGATTTTCAAATTTTCTTCATAACAGGATTTCAGGAAATCAGCAGCCTGTTCTGCTGAAAAATTTGCGCCCCAAGTTCCCCAGCGCATCGTTCCGATAATAATATAGGGGTTCATGATTTTTTATTTAAGTTAAAGGTACAAAAAAAATTAAAATCAATAAAAAAGCCGTTCATTTTTGAACGGCTTTTTTTATAAAATGTTATTTGATTATTGTGGTGCTTCTACTTTTGTTGCATCATGTGTTGATTCCAAAGCTTGACCACTAGCATCAATTAGTTTAAATACTACTCGTCTGTTTTGTTCGTTTTTATATTCAGGGCAAACGGTAGCCGGTTTACATTCAGGCCATTTAGCGCCTTCCCAACCTTTACCTACCGGAATTAATTGTCCGGATTCTATGCCTTTTCCTTCCAGATATTTAACTACTGCTTCTACTCGTTGTTGAGACAGTTTCAAATTGTAGGCATCGTTTCCTCGTGAGTCGGTATGTCCTTCTACGATGAACTTACGTCCTTCTCCGTATTTTTTGATGACGTCGGCAGCGTTGTCCAGGAACGGCGCAGATTGAGGTCTGATAATTGCTTTGTTCAAGTCAAATTCAATACCTTTGAATCTATCGTATAGTCCTTCATTCAATTCTCTTTCAATGTCTATTTTTACAGGGCATCCGTTTGTCTTAGGGTCATCTGTACGAGGACCAGGGAAAGTAGGACAAGCGTCATAAAGGTCAATAACTCCATCCATGTCAGTATCTAATGCTCTACCGGAACCATCTACACGAGCGCCTTTAGGCGTATCCAATTCTCTGTCCCAATCGTCGCAAACACCATCGTCGTCTTGGTCCCCGAGTTTACAAACGACAAATTCTTGTTGTTCGCAACTACAATCTCCTTGTTGTCCAAACAATTCTCTAAGCGGGTCAACCCATCTCAGATGTTCTTGGTGTTTTCCAAATTTGTAGGTAAGACCAATCGAAGTAGTAATAAAGTTGTCTGTATGAGACCCCGGATGGAGGCTGGCGAATGGATTAAAGGCACTTTCTCTACCTGAACCGTCGAATGCTTCATCTCCGGTCAATACATACATGGCTTTCAATTCCAAGTCAATGCGGTTATTAACTTTGAAAACGAGACCTGTTCCAACCTGACCAAAGAAAGATTCAAGAGGTTTTAGTTTTTGATCTGTGTTTAATATTTCTTCTTTTGGGTCATAATAGGATGGACTTAGGTATCCGAGTGTGTTGCTGTATGCTTTGTAAGCAAGCGTTCCAACACCGGCATAGACGTGCAGTCCCCAACGATACTCCGAGCGGTTATCTACTCTTCTGAAAAGAGAAGTCACATTCAAGTCTCCCAATAAAGAGATGCCGTAGTAATTGGTATGTCCTTTAAGGTGGTTCTTGCCATAGGCTTGTTTTGTTTTTCCAATTTGTCCCAACAAAGTCAAACCAAAAGCATGGGTAATTTGCTTGTTGATGCCTAATTGAAAATCATAGCCAATGAGCCACTCTTCACTCATACCGTTAGGTATGGAAGTAAGATCAGCGGATTGCAACCACGGTAAACCTGCATAAACAGAAACAGACCAATCATTGAACTGTTTCTGGTCATTAGTGAATTTCACATAGTCTTCACTAAAATCGCTTCTATCTATATTCTGCGCCCATGTGCTTGCAGGTATGCACACAACAGCAAGAATAAAGAGAATGATAAATTTTTTATTCATCTTATTCATGTAATGTATTAATATTTTTACAACAAACTTAGTTGCAAATATATGACTTTATTTATATAAATAAAAAAAAAATAAAATTATTCGACCAAATGCCTTAAAATTTCTTTGGAAAACGCTCTTTCTGTTGTATGAGCCAAATGCGGGAGGATTAATTTTTTTGATTTGTATCGTATTTTCTCATAATAAATGATATCAATGTCGATAATTCTGTCTTCAAGATGACCTGAAATGGAACTGTCATGCTCCCGCCCCATCTTTTTTTCTATGGATTTTACTTGTTTTAATAGTTGGATGGGAGACAAATTTGTTTCCACCACCGCGCCTGCATTTATGTACAGATGTTCGGACTCATAGCCGACTGGTTCGGTTTCTAAAAATTCCGATTTTTTTTTTACAACCCCAACTTCTTGATTTATAAACGCTAACGCCGTTTCTATGTTTTTTTTTCTATTTTTCAGGTTGCTCCCGAGTAACAAAGTTGCCGTATTCACTACTAATAGATTATAATTTTAATTTTACAAAGGAATGAAAAAATTTTTAATTCAAGTTTTGGCGGTTATTGTCGGAATTTCATTGCTGACAGGCGTATTTATTTTTGGAATGTTCATCATAGGTGCAATTTCCGAGAGCACGTCCAAGATAACAGTCAAAGAAAATTCGGTGTTGGAAATAACTCTGAAACAGCCTGTTATGGAAAGTCCTTCGGAAAAATCCGTGTCTGTCTTTTCTTTCAATCAAGGAACTTCCGTGTATCTTCGGAATATTTTGGATTTGATAAAACACGCAAAAACCGATGACAAAATCAAAGGAATCAGCCTGAAAATTGAAGATGTAAACGGCGGTTATGCACAAATTTCAGAAATCAGGCAGGCATTACAGGATTTCAAACAAAGCAAAAAATTTGTTTACGCATACAGCAACAACAGCTCGCAAAAAACCTATTATTTGTCTTCCGTAGCAGATTCTTTGTTCCTCAATCTCAATGCAATGACAGAATTTGCGGGGATGTCTATGGAAGTCATGTTTCTCAAAAATTTTGGAGACAAATATGGTATCAGCTTTGACGTAATCCGTCACGGCAAGTACAAATCCGCTGTCGAACCTTACTTGCAAGACCATTTCTCCGACGAAAACAGACAACAGCTCAAAGAGTTAGGCGATAATATTTGGTCGAAAATATCTTCGGATATTTCTCAATCCAGAAAATTGTCGATAAACGACATTAACATTGCCGCCGACAGTCTTTACGGTTTCGTGGCGGAATATGCTGTGAAACAGAAACTTGCAGACAAATTGGTTACAGAGTCTCAATATTATAATATCATCAAGAAAAAATTAGGTGTAACCGAAGATAAAAAATTCAACAAAATTTCCTTGACCCAATACAGCGAGGCAACTGATTTAAAATCAAGAGCTAAGGATAAAATTGCCGTTTTGTACGCTTCGGGCGAGATATATTCAGGCAAAGGCAATGACGATGTTTACTCGCAGACTATCATCAAGCAAATCAAGGAGATAAAAGACGACGACCACATCAAAGCGGTAGTGCTTCGCGTTAATTCTCCCGGTGGAGACGGCAATGCTTCTGCCGAAATTCTGTACGAACTCGCCGAACTCAAAAAGGAAAAACCGTTAATCGTATCTTTCAGCGATTATGCAGCTTCGGGAGGTTATTATATTGCAATGGCGGCGGACAAAATTTATGCGCAGGAAAACACTATTACAGGGTCTATCGGCGTTTTTGGAATACTTCCGAATGTGAAAAAATTGTCCAACAATTTGGGAATCAATTTCGATCATGTCGCAACCAACGCTAATTCTCTCTATTATTCGCCGTTTGAAGGCGCTTCTGACGGAATGAAAACCGTATTGACCAAAGACATAGAAATCTTTTACAAAAAGTTTGTCGGCGTGGTGATGAACAACCGCAAAAAAACTTTTGAACAGGTTGATGCTCTCGGCGGAGGGCGCGTTTGGAGCGGAAAACAGGCGTTGCAGAACGGTTTGGTTGATGCTATCGGAACTTTCGGCGACGCAATTGCTTTTGCAGCTCAAAAAGCTAAGTTGAAAGAATACCAAGTCATTGATTATCCGAAAGAAAAACCTTCATTTGAACGTTTTATGGAAATGTTCTTCCCGAAAAACGACGATGATGATACGCAAGTGAAAGCAACTGAAAATCTGCTGAAAAAAGAATTGGGCGCAGAAAATTATCGTTTGTATCAGAAGGTTAAAAATATTCAACAACAGAAAGGAATCCTTTATTTGATGCCGTTTGACATTGAATTCAAGTGATTTGAACGAAATTTTGCAATTTTATTTAGAAAAATACTGATTTTTTTAACAAGAAATTATATCTTTGCAAGAACTATTTTATTAAAAAAATAGTGCAAGGATATAATTTTTTTAAATTAAACTTAACATACAACTAAAATCAGTCTAAACAAAAGGCATGGGATTATTTGATTTTTTAACAGAAGAAATAGCGATTGATTTGGGTACGGCAAATACTCTTATTATTCATAGAAATAAAATTGTAATTGACAGTCCGTCGATTGTGGCGATAGACAGGAAAACCGAAAAACCTATTGCAGTTGGCGAAATTGCCAAAAGCATGCAGGGTAAAACTCATGACGACATCAAAATTATCCGTCCGCTCAAAGACGGCGTGATTGCAGATTTTGCCGCTTCCGAACATATGATTAAGGAATTAATCAGACAGATTCCGGGAATTAAAGGAAGATTTTTCACGGCTTCGTTGCGAATGGTTATCTGCATTCCGTCGGGCATCACGGAAGTCGAAAAACGCGCGGTGAAAGACTCGGCAGCGCACATTAATGCCAAAGACGTACGCCTGATTTACGAACCTATGGCGGCGGCTATCGGGGTAGGAATTGACGTTACCCAGCCGAAAGGAAACATGATAATCGACATCGGCGGAGGAACTTCCGAAATTGCTGTGATTGCGCTCGGAGGCATTGTTTGCGACAGTTCCGTCAAAGTGGCGGGAGACATTTTCACCGAAGACATCGTCTATTACATGCGTACGCATCATAATTTGTATGTTGGAGAACGGACGGCTGAAAAAATCAAGATTGAAGTAGGTTCTGCACTGGAAGAATTGGACAATCCGCCCGAAGATTTGCCTGTTCAAGGACGAGATTTAATCACGGGGAAACCAAAGGAAATCATGATTAATTACAAGGAAACAGCGCGTGCATTAGACAAATCTTTGTTGAGAATCGAAGATTCAATTATGAGCACGTTGTCGAACACTCCACCGGAATTATCCGCAGATATTTACAACACAGGTATTTACCTCGCAGGCGGCGGCGCATTGCTTCGCGGTTTAGACCAGAGAATCAGCAAGAGAACGAGCCTTCCTGTTTTCGTTGCCGACGACCCTTTGCGGGCAGTGGTGCGGGGTACGGGCATTGCGTTGAAAAACATAGAAAAATTTGAGAGTTTCTTAATTAAATAAAAATTGTTAAATGGCGCTATTGCTTGATTTTATGCAAAAAAACAGCAGACTTCTGTTGTTTTTATTTTTAGAAATTATAGCGATAATTTTTACATTTAACAAAAATATGTATCATAATTCGCTGATAGAGAGCACGGTTATTGCTTTCAGCGGAGCAGTAAACGAAAAAAATGCTTCAATTACGGATTATTTTCATTTGAAAAAGGAAAATGAACGTTTGCTGGCGGAAAACTTGCAGTACAGAAACCGTTTTTTGGGAAAAGAGCAGAAACTGAAACCCGAATTTGCGCAGGTTACGGACTCTGCCCAATATCGACAGAAATATTATTACATGGAGGCAGACGTGGTCTCCAATTCTGTTACCAAACCGGATAATTATTTGATTATCAATAAAGGAACGGCGCAGGGAGTTGGAGCGGAAATGGGCGTAGTTTCTCCTGTCGGAATCGTTGGGATTGTGCTTAATTCCACGAAAAATTATTCAAAAGTGATGTCTGTGCTGAACAGAAATATCAAAATTAGCGCAAGAATGAAATTGAGTAAATATTTTGGGACTTTAACTTGGGATGGCGAAGATTCTCGAATCATGCAATTGTCTGATATTCCGAAATATGTAGGCGTTAAAGTTGGAGACACGATTGAAACTTATGCCAAATCAGAGGTTTTTCCCGAAGGGGTTTTGATTGGTCGAGTGAGTGGCAAAAGCCTTGATGCAGAATCGAGTAACTGGGTGGTTTCTGTCGAACTGTTTCAAGATATGGCAAATGTGCAAAATGTGTATGTGATCAACGGATTGGACAAAATGGAACTCAAAACTTTGCAAAAGGATACGATAAATTATGCTAAATAGAATTTTGTTTATTAATATTTTCAACCTGGCTGTTTTAGTGCTGGTGCAGATTTTTGTGTTCAACAACATGTATTTTTTTCATCGGTACGCTCCGCTCATCTACATTGTTTGGATTATTTTCTATCCTTACAAAGAGTCTGACAATCTGTTTTTTCTGATATTTTCATTCATTCTCGGTTTGTCTGTCGATTTGTTCATGGACACGGGCGGAGTCAATGCCTTTGCCTCTGTGCTGATTGCCCAGATAAGAAACCCTTTGATACGCAGTATTTCAGGCTTACAGAAAGGGATGAAACTCTTTCATTTTTCAGACTTAAATTTTATGCAATTTGTTATATATGTGTTTGTTATGGTGTTGGTTCATCATTTGGCGGTGTCTCTTTTAGAAGGATTTAAATTTTCCGTTTTGCCCGCTTCCTTGCAGGAAATGCTGATTACGTCGGTATTTTCATTTTTGTTTATAGTCATTATTTACGTTTTTCTTAAAAACAAAATTAATTGATAATGAAGCGGTTGGACATTTTGATATGGATTCTCACTCTAATCACGGCGGTGTTCATCGCTCGGATTTCCTATTTGCAACTGTTCACTGAAAGGTACAAACTCAACGCTGCAAATACCTCAGTCAAAGCAGAATATCAAATTCCGTTGAGAGGAAATATCAAAGACCGAAACGACAAAATTCTCGTAAGCACTACGCCGTCTTACGATTTGGTTTTCACCGAATCTCAGATGGAGAAAGACTTTGACACACTCGGCTTTTGCAAACTGGTCAATATCACCAAGCCTCAATTCATTCAAATTATTGACGGAATCAAGCGGAAAATGGGTAAAAATTACAACCGCCTCACACCTACAACTTTCATGAAAGGCTTGACCAACGACGAACTCGCCGTCATTCAGGAAAAACTGTTCAGATACAGCGCCTTTTCCATTATCCGCATTCCCGAACGCAATTATATGACCGCAAGCATGGGGAACATTCTCGGCTACATCAACGAAGTGAACGACAAGTACATAAAGTCCGATTCGATGTATTATATGCCCGGAAATCTTGCAGGCATGACAGGCGTGGAAAAATCCTACGAAAAATATTTGAGGGGAGTCAAAGGCATCAAATATATACAGAAAGACCGTTTGCTGCGCAGCATCGGCTCGTACAAAGGCGGCGGATACGACGTACAGATGAAAAGCGGCGAAGATATCACCCTCACGATTGATTATGATTTGCAGGTTTTGGCAGAACGCCTTTTGCAGAACAAGCGCGGCGCAGTTGTCGCCCTCGACCCGAACACGGGCGAAATTCTGGCTATGGCTTCTTCGCCCATCATCAATCCGTCGGTTTTCACAGGAAAAGACAAAAACAAGCATATCTATCAAATGCAGATGGACTCTATGAATAAGCCCATGTACGACCGCGCCGCACAGGCGATGTATCCGCCCGGATCGACATTTAAACTCGTGAGCGGGCTGGCGGCGTTGCAGATGGAAGTAATAACCGAAAAAACAACTTTTGTCTGCAAACACGGTTTCCATTACGGCAAGCGGAAAATCAACTGCCACTGCGGATATTTTTACGTTCCCATAACGATTGAAAAAGCCATTCAGAAGTCCTGCAACAATTTTTTTTCCGAAACTTATTTAAAAGCAATGACCAAATATTCCGGCAATATTGAAAAAAGTATTGATGAGTGGAGCAGTATTGTGAACAGTTTCGGAGCAGGGGAGTACCTGCACAGCGATTTGGCGGTCGGGAGCAAGGGGAATATCCCAAATTCGGAATATTATAACAAAAGATACGGAAAAAACAAGTGGAACGTATATACGATTATTTCCAATGCCATTGGTCAGGGAGAAATTTTAACAACTCCTTTGCAAATAGCGAATTATACAGCCGTTATTGCCAACAGAGGATTTTTTTACACGCCTCACATCGTGAAAGCTGTTAATGGTGAACCGCTTACCGACCCACAATATGTCCAGCCGAAATACACCAAAGTGGATAAAAAATATTTCGACATTGTGAACCAAGGCATGGAAATGGTCGTGATGAACGGAACAGCAACAGGTATCAGAACAAAAGTTTTCAGTCAAGAGGGCAAGACGGGAACCTCCCAAAATCCACACGGCAGAGACCATTCCGTTTTCGTGCTGATTGCTCCCGTCGAAAAACCGAAAATCGTGGTTGCCGTCGTGGTCGAAAACGGCGGCTGGGGCGCAACTTATGCAGGCGTAGCCTCTTTGCTGGCAGAAAAATATCTCACGGGAACGATTGAGCGAAAGGCAATAGAGGAGAGGCTTACCAACCTGAATCTCAACGCAGAATATAAAAGACAATGGATTGACCACTTGAAACGAATCGGAAAATATATACCGCCTAAACCATTGGACAGCACACAGTTAGATGTTGTAAAAAAAGTGGATGCTAAAAAAGAAAAAGAAAAACCGGAAGAACCGGAAGAGAAATCGGAAGAAAAAGATGTAAACAATTTGGAAAACTTTGAAGGAGATTAAACCATGAAACTGAGAGGAATAGACGGATTGATGTTGTTTTTGTACCTGCTGATTGCACTGTTCGGCATTGCCAACGTGTACAGTGTTGATAAGGGAATCGGCATGAAACAGTTTTTTTGGTTCGGAATTTCCTTAGTCTTAGGCTTTTCCACTTTTATGGTCAGACCCAAATTCTTTGAGAATTTTTCCGGACTTTTTTACCTTTTCGGATTGATTTTATTGGCGGGGCTGCTTCCTTTCGGAAGCGTGGTAAACGGTGCAAAAGCGTGGTACAAACTGGGTCCCGTCAGTTTACAGCCTGTCGAATTTTCCAAAATTTTAACGGCAATGATGCTCGCAAACTATGTCGCTACACCGAGTTTTAATATCAAAAATTCCCAGTCGGTGATGATGTCCATGCTCATCATTTTCGTTCCGATTGTTCTGATTCTTTTACAACCGGATGTAGGGTCGGTGCTGGTTTTCATTGCATTTTTCGTTGCATTGTACCGCGAAGGTTTGTCGGGATGGTTGTTTATTGTCGGATTCTATTTTGCGGCGATATTCCTGTTTTCGATAAGGATTTCTCCGCAGATGATTCTTGCCGGTTTAAGCGGAATGGTAGTGGTTTTATTGATTGTTTTCAGAAAAAGATTTCCATTAAAACGCCTGTCAAACCTGTTTCTCGTCGCTTTTTTCATAGGAATTTCAGGGGCGGTGAGTTTTGCCTCGCCTTTTGTTTTCGACAAACTTCCGAGACATCAGAGAGACCGAATCATGGTCTTGTTCGAGGGCGAGCAGAAAAAAGAGTACCGCGACGGAATCGGTTATAACTTGCTGTATTCCAAAACGGCAATCGGTTCAGGCGGATTTTGGGGCAAAGGCTACAAGGAGGGGAGCGTAACCGCAGGCGGTTTTGTTCCGGAACAGCGTACGGACTTTATTTTCTGCACGGTAGGAGAGGAGTGGGGCTTTGTCGGAAGTGCGGTATTGTTGATTTGTTATGCGCTGTTCATAGGAAGAATTTATTATCTCGCTGAGACACAGAAAAGTACTTTTTCGCGGGTATTTGGTTATACGCTTGCCTCTGTGCTGTTAATGCATTTTTTGATTAATATAGGTATGGTAACGGGACTTTTTCCAACAGTCGGCATACCGCTTCCATTTTTCAGTTACGGAGGCAGTTCCCTGCTGGCTTTCTCTCTCTTCACGCTGATATTTCTCCGTTTGAATTATGCGGACAAGAACAGTTTGCTTTAATCATTAGTATTGTTGGTTTTTCAATTTACCACAAAGGCATAAAATTTCTCTATACATAGTTTTTTATGATAAAGAATGAAAACCATGTTAAAAACTGCAATACCAAATAACAATAGCTGTTTTTATTAACTCTGCTTATAATTTATTAGTTTACAACCATTTATAATATCTTGCGCCGACTAAGACGGGATTTTCCTTCTCAATCCGTTCCAAAACGTATTCGTTTTTCGGAGCAATGACTGGCGTTTTCAGTTCCTTTTTATGGAGCGCATGGTAGGTTTCCATCTCGATGGGCTTTGCCTGTTCCATGATTTCAAAAAGTTGTGTTTTAGCAATTTGAGATTTCCATTCGCCTTCAATTAAGCCCTCGAAAGCTTTGGATTTTGCACCGCTTCCATACGCTAAAAAACCGAATTTTCCGCCTTTGATTTCGTTATTTTCCGCATGATGAAAATACAGCGTAGAGAGCAGCCCCATGAAAATTGAGCCGCTGTACATGTTTCCAATGTCAGAAGAAGCTGCTTCGGCGGGAGCAAATTTTTCTGCTGCAAAAGTTTTGTAATCGTCTGATTTACTGATTTCTTTAATTCTTTCTGCATATTTTTGAGGGTCGTTTGGAAGCGTGTTTTTCAGTTCGGAATCCAAAGCATAAATCTCTGAAAACATGCGTCTTCCTTGAAAAGAATAGGGCAGATGCACTATGATGTTCGTCCAATTTTTGTACAGAGTTTCCTGTTCGCCTAAAATATTTTTCAGGTCGAAATACGCACCCCGAGTACGGTCTTGGTAACAGGTATTGGAATATTGACCGTCAAAAACGGGCTGGTCTTTGGCAAGACTGATTTCATCTTCTAAAACGCCGAACCAATCAGGGTTTCCGTCTTGTCCCGTAACTTCTTTTTTAGTCAAAGTCCGTTTGGGTTTGAAAAAATCAAATACGCCTTTTGCGCTTACGCCGATATGGTTGTCAATTGTTATAATTCTCGGATTTACAGAGAGCAACATGGCTATTGCGCCTGCTCCCTGCGTATATTCTCCCGTTGAATATAAATCGTATTTAGCTAAATCTGTGCTGATTACAATCGCTTTCTTGTCGGGATTAACGCGGACAAAGTCCAGAGAGTTGTGCAGTGCGTCCACGCCTCCAATGCAGGCGAAAGTCATGTCCGCCGTATCGCAATGTTCGAAAGAGCCGTCGCCGAACTTATCTTCCAGAATGGAAAGCAAATAAGAGCCTATGGGCTTGGACGAATCCACGCCGCTTTCGGTGGCGACATAAATGCGGTTGATGTCTTTGGGCGAAAGGTTTTCTTGCTGAATGAGCTTGAGCAGCGCATTGGCGGCAAAAACGACCACGTCTTGATGTACGTCGGGAAAAGCCATGCGGAGCAAGCCTAAACCTTTTTCGAGTTTGGCGGGCTCGATATTTCTGGCAACAGCCAAATCCTTGATAGGCAGATATATCTTCGGAATATCGAAAGACATGGCATCAATGCCGACTTTTAAATGTTCTTTTGTCATTTGAAATAAGAATTTGTAGTGGACAAAAATACTAAAAAGTATTGAATAATTTGGAATGAATATTTATTGAGATGTCCAAATAATTTCTTTTTTTGCTGATTCTAAAATATGGAAAAAGCGTTTGCAAGAAATCAAATTTTCTTCCATTTCAGCAGTAAACTGTTGCTCACTACACTCACACTGCTCAATGCCATTGCTGCTCCCGCAATCATCGGATTGAGGAGAAAGCCGTTAATCGGATACAATATTCCCGTCGCCACAGGAATAGCAATGATATTATAAATAAACGCCCAAAACAAATTCTGGCGTATTGTTCGGACGGTCTGCGCAGAAAGTTTTACCGCTTGCGGAACTTTGAGCAGATCGCCCGAAATGATTGTGATTTTCGCAGTGTCCATAGCAATGTCCGAGCCGTGTCCCATGGCGAAGCTCACGTCTGCCTGTGCCAGAGCGGAACTGTCGTTGATGCCGTCACCTATCATCGCAACGATTTTTCCCTGTTTTTGAAGTTCTTTCACAAAATCCGCCTTGCTTTGAGGCAAAACCTGCGCTTTGTAACGACGGATTCCTGTTTGTTGGGCAACCGAGCGAGCAGTTTGTTCGTTGTCTCCTGTCTGCATGAAAACGTCAATATTCATTTCTTGAAGCTGCCGCACTGCCTCTCGAGAGGTGGGTTTGACAGGATCAGACACGGAAATTGCGCACAGCAGTTCATTTTCTCCGGCAAAGAAAATCAAAGTTTGCGCTTGAGACAGTTTTTCGTCTGTCCAACGTTTGGCTTTTTCAGGGAAAGATACATTATTTTCAGTCATTAAAGACAGATTTCCAACCCAATATTTTTTCGATTGATAAGAACCCTGAATGCCTTTTCCTGCGATGTTTTCAATTTGAATATCAGGAAGGAGAAGCGGTTTTTTTTCTTCCAGTTTTTCAGTAACTGCTTCTGCCAAAGGGTGAGTTGAAGATTTTTCGAGGCTATATAAAACGTCTTTGTCGTTTTCGTTAAACCATAGAATATCAGAAACTTTCGGTTTCCCTTCCGTCAGAGTTCCTGTCTTGTCTAAGGATACAGCGTTGATTTTTTTTGCAAGTTCCAGACTTTCAGCATCTTTGATGAGAATGCCGTGTTCCGCTCCTTTCCCCACTCCGACCATGACCGCCGTCGGCGTTGCCAAACCCAAAGCACAAGGGCAGGCGATGACCAAAACCGTGATAAACGCTTGCAAACCGTGAGCAAAAGCATTTTCTCCACCTGAAACGAGCCATAAAATTAAACTTATGAAAGCGATAACGAAAACGGTCGGAACAAAAATTCCGGCAATTTTATCAACTAATTTTTGCACGGGCGCTTTGCTTCCCTGTGCTTCCTGAACGGTCTTGATGATTTGCGCCAACAAAGTCTCTCCGCCGACTTTTTCCGCCTTGAACCGGAAACTTCCCTTTTGGTTGATAGTCCCCGCAAACACGTAAGCATCAACAGATTTCTTTACAGGAAGAGGTTCTCCGTTTATCATGCTTTCGTCCACAAAGGAAGAGCCGGAGACTACGCGACCGTCCACTGCAATTTTCTCTCCTGATTTTACCAAAACAGTCATTCCTTTTTGCAAATTTTTGATGGGAATTTCCTCTTGCCGACCGTCCTCTTCAATTATGGTTATCGTTTTTGGCTGCAATTTCATAAGTTTTTTGATGGCGGAAGAAGTATTTCCTTTCGCTCTGTTTTCCAACACTTTGCCGAGCAAAACAAAAGCAATTACAACGGCGGAAGCCTCGAAATAGACATGCGCTTCCAGCCCGCGATTTTTCCAGAAAGAGGCAAATAAAAGATTGAAAATGCTGAATAAATAAGCGACGCCCGTACTTACGGCGACCAGCGTGTCCATATTGGCAGAGCGGTGCAGCGCCTGTTTCCATGCTCCGATGAAAAACTGCCTGCCGAAAATCAGGACGACGGGCGTGGCTAAAATCCACATGAGAAAACTGCTGTATTTCAGATGATGCATCAGAGCGGGAGTCATGGCAAGGACAACTAATGGAATGGAAAAAACGAAAGCCCAAACGGTTTTCTTTTTCAGAGAATTAAAGTGCTGTTGTTGAAATTCTTCCAGAGAATCTTGTGCTTCTTCTGTTTCGTCAATCACCAAATCATAACCGATGGACTGCAAAGCGGCTTTCAACTGCTCAGGCTGAACCAGCGAAGGAATGTACTTGATTTGGGCGGAAGCATTGGCGTAGTTCACATCGGCAGAAATCACTCCAACCTGCTCTCTGAGAATATTTTGACTGCTGTTGGCACAAGAAGCACAACTGAGGTTCAGTACAGGAAAAGTTCCTTTGACAGCATCTGTACTTTCTTTTGTATTTGTATTATGGGTTTTCATACAACAAAATTACATTGTTTTGAAAATCTAACTGTTATAGAATTTTGGAAGAGATTTACAACGGTATTATCGTCTCTACTTTCTTAGCAAAGCTCTGTCATACAGCATTTTGTATAGAGGAAGGATTTTTTTCTTGTCGAAGACCCGAGCCTCTTCTTTTGCCTGCCGCTTGAATTGTGCCAGCAGTTCGTCGTCGGTCAGAAGTGCGAGCGCATTTTCCGACATGGAAGCCACATCGCCGACAAGCGATACAAAACCCGAAAATCCATTGCGGTTTACTTCCGTGATTCCGCCTGCGTTGCTCGAAATCACAGGCACGCTGCACGCCATTGCTTCTAATGCCGCCAGCCCGAAACTTTCCTGTTCCGATGGAAGCAAAAACAAATCGGCAACGCTCAGAACTGCTTGAACATCATCTACATGACCGAAAGTCTTGACTTTTTCCTCCAAATGATATTCAGCGGTCAAATGTTCGATGGTTTCAGTTTCGGGTCCTTCGCCCACGATTATCAGTTTTGCTTTGATTTTTTGCTGTACGAGATTGAAAATTGACATTACATCTTCTATGCGTTTTATTTTCCGAAGGTTGGAAACGTGAATGAGGATTTTTTCGTCATCGTTGGCAAAATTTTGTCTGGAACAAGGTTTTATTTTTGTAATGTGGTCATTATCAATAAAATTTGGAATGATTTCAATTTCTTTTTTAATGTCAAAAACTTCGTAAGTTTCTCGTTTCAGACTTTGAGAAACCGTCGTGATGTAATCCGAATGATTAATGGAAAACTCCACCGCCGATTTGTAAATCGGGTGTCCGCCGACCAGCGTGATGTCTGTGCCGTGCAAAGTCGTTATCACAGGCAGTTTGATACCTTTTTCCAGCAAAATCTGCTTGGCAAAATACGCTGCATAAGCATGAGGAATGGCATAATGAACGTGGAGCAAATCCAAGCCGTAGGTTTCCGTAATGTTCACAATTATAGTGGATAATGCCAATGAAAACGGTTGATATTCAAACAGCGGATACGGTTTCACGCTGACCTGATGAAAGTATATGTTGGGCAGGGTGATGTCCAACTTGGCGGGCAGGCTGTAACTGATAAAATGCGTTTCGTTGCCTTTTTCCGCCATTGCCATGCCGAGTTGCGTCGCCACGATTCCGCTTCCGCCGTAGGTCGGGTAACAGACTATTCCTATTTTCATTTTATTAGTTTAAAAAGTTTAGTAAATCGTAATAATTTTCTGCATTGATGCCATGTCCTTCGTCGTATTCGTGGTACTCGTAATCTATGTCAAGCTCTTCACAAACAGCTTTGAACTGCCGCGACCACTCGATAGGAATGACGGGGTCTTCTTTGCCATGAGAGAAGAAAAATTCCAGACAGGAAAAATCTGCACCCATATTGACATCTTTCAGCAGTTCGGGGTCGGGGTAACCGCTCAGGCACAACACTTTTTTGAATTTCTGCGGGTGGTGCAGCGCAAGCGAAAACGAGAGAATTGCACCCTGACTGAATCCGACCAAAGAAACTTCTTTTTCGTCAAAGAAATATTGGCTTTTGATTTGTTCAATAAATTGAAGGATAATGTGTTGCGCTTCTACTGCCTGATTTATGTCCTGCATTCTTGCACCTTTGGAAAAGTTCAAATCATACCATGCAAAACCGCCCGTAGGATGGTTGCGTACCGCTCTCAGGCTGATGATATAGGCGTCGTCGGGAAGTTCGTCTGCAAAGCTGAACAAATCCTGTTCATTGCTTCCGTAACCATGCAGAAGCAGTATCAGTGCGGGTTTTTCTACGGCAGACTTAGGTTCTCTCAATAAATACTGTACCATGACTGTTTTTTCTTTCAAACAAATATAAGGATTTTTTGGAATTGATATCGACCTCTTTTTCGAGATAAGAAAAGCCATCAGGGTACTTTTCTTTAAATAAAGGGTCGTGAAATTTGCATTGCACATACCAATTAAGGGACAGATTTTTTCGTGAAGTCAGTGTGTATCCGGTTTTTTGGCGATACCCATAAATCTGTGAAGTAAGATTCTTTTTTTCATTTGCGCTTCATTTTGTTAATGTTTTTGTTAACGTTTGAAGCTTCAATGTTGGAAAAATATTTTAAAAAAATCTTAAAACCTAATGTGGTAGCGGTTTTAA
>JAITOO010000009.1 GCA_031289875.1 Flavobacteriaceae bacterium | reverse complement strand
ACAGCAGGGCAGCGTGGACCTGTTTTGCTGCAAGACTACCAATTACTTGAAAAACTAGCGCATCAAAACAGAGAAAGAATTCCTGAGCGCGTTGTCCATGCCAAAGGCTGGGGCGCTTTCGGCACATTTACTTTAACAAAAGATTTGAGCGAATATACACGTGCAAGCATTTTTAACGGCGCAGGCAAGAAAACCCAAATGCTCGCCCGTTTTTCGACCGTCGCAGGCGAAGCGGGAGCAGCAGATACTGAAAGAGATGTACGAGGATTTGCCCTTAAATTCTATACCGAAGAAGGAAATTGGGATTTGGTAGGAAACAACACACCGGTATTTTTTATTCGCGACGGCTACAAATTTCCCGATTTTATCCACACGCAGAAAAGACATCCGAAAACCAATCTCCGCTCCAACGAAGCAATGTGGGATTTTTGGTCATTGTCCCCCGAAAGCCTTCATCAGGTAACAATTTTGATGTCTGACAGAGGTATTCCCAAAACACCGATGCACATGAACGGCTACGGCTCTCACACCTATTCTTTCTGGAACGCAAAAGGCGAAAGATTTTGGGTGAAATTCCATTTCAAAACCCAACAGGGACACGAATTTTATACCAACGCCGAAACAACTCAGGTTATCGGGCAGACCCGCGAAAAATATCAGGAAGAATTGTATGGCGCAATTGAAAAGGGAAATTTTCCAAGATGGACGGTTCAGATACAGATTATGCCTGAAAAAGAGGCAGAAAAGACACCTTACAACCCGTTCGATGTAACGAAAGTATGGTCTCATTCCGACTATCCTGTGATAGAAATCGGAGTAATGGAACTCAACGAAAACCCGGACAATTATTTTCAATACATTGAAAATGCGGCGTTTTCACCATCTAATATCGTTCCCGGAATCGGATTTTCACCTGATAAAATGTTGCAAGCGAGAATTTTCTCCTATGCCGACGCACACCGCTACCGTTTGGGAACACATTACGAAATGCTTCCTCCAAACAAACCCGCATCAGAGGTAAATCATTATCACACAGGAGGTTCAATGCGTTTTTTTGAAAACAACCTCAATGAAAACCCCGATGCGTATTACGAACCTAACAGCAAAAATGGTCCCGTTGAAGACCGTTCTTTGCAAGAGCCCCCTTTGCACATTGACGGAGACGCAACGCGTTACGAAGAAAACGACACATATGGCGATTACAAACAAGCAGGAGATTTGTTCAGACTCTTTAATGCCGAACAAAAACAGCGTTTGTTTAACAATATAAAAGAAGCAATGACAGGCGTTTCAAGAGAAATTATAGAACGTCAGTTAAAGCATTTCGATGCTGCCGACTCGGAATATGGAGCGGGAGTAAGGAAAATTTTAGGATTTTAGTTAAGTTTATTTATTATGTAGCTGCTATCCGACCTATAAGTCGGATAGCTCTTTTTTTTACAGGGCTGGCGTTGCCGCTGTTACGTGGTCAAGAATGCCGCCAAAAAGGGACAGGGTTGCAAACCTGCGGATTAAGAAAAAATCACAAAAAGGACAGGTTCAATCGTGTTTTTTCACTAATTTTACCCTCAAAATAAAAAAATGACAACCCGCAGATTTTTTTTGTTGAAAAATCTTTCTCTGCTGTTCAAAGTGCGGATAGCCAATATTTTTATGCTTGTTCTTTCGATGTACCTTTCGGCAGTTTTCCTTTTCGATGAGAAATTAGAAATCATTAACAGTTTGAAAAACATAAAATTACACGGCATTGTGATATCTTCTACCTTTAGCGCAATGGCGGGTTACATCATCAATTATTTTTACGACAAGGACAAAGACCGAATTTACCGCCCGATTTCGACGGTCTTGCAACGGTTTATTAACGACAAGAGTTCGCTCAATTTTTATATTGCATTCAATATCATATCTTTAACTGTGGCTTTGTTTTTGTCTTACCGAATTTTTATTTTCTTTTTGGTATATCATTTTTTCATTTGGTTTTACAGCCACAAACTCAGCAGAATTGTTATTATCAACAATATAACCTGCTCAATATTAATGACTTTCCCATTTCTTGCGCTGTTTTTGTTCTACGAAAATTATGCGCCGTACATCTTGTTTCTTGCTCTATTTTTGTTTATAATCATTTTAATCAGAGATATTTGCAAAGATTTGCACTCTTCCAAGTACGATGCCTTGTTCGGTTACAAAACGCTTCCCAACACGCTGGGCATCGGTATAACTAAAATGTTTTTGGACATTTTGCTGTTCCTTTTGGCGTTGATTTCTGTCCGCCTGACACTGCTTCCGCATTTGCAAGAAATCCGCTTGTACTATATGCTTTCTGCTTTTTTGAGCCTGTTTATGATGGTGGAAATCTGGTTTATGGAAAAACGCCTGACACAGCTTTTTATTCTCATGATTAAATTTTGGATTTTCATCGGCACAATTTCTCTACTTTTTATTGATGGAAATCCCTTACCTTTGTACTTTCAGAAATAATTATTTCCTAAAAACATGAACAATAATAAATCTTCCCGAAGAGAAACAAACAAAAAATACGAAAAAAAAGAAAAAAAAGAATTTAAAAAGCCTGATTACAAGAAAGATACAAAAAAGTTTGAAGGCAAAAAAGATTTTCATAAAAAGACTTTTGTTTCTTCTTTTAAGAAAAAACCGCCAAAAAAATCGGAAGAAAAAGAAGGAATCCGTCTCAACAAATACATCGCCAATTCAGGAATTTGCAGCCGCCGCGAAGCAGACGTCTTCATCCAAAACGGAGTAGTCAAAATCAACGGAAAAGTCGTTGATGAACTGGGTTACAAAGTGATGCCGGGCGACGAGGTTTTCTTTGACGGAAAATATATCCGCCCCGAAAAAAACGTCTATGTCCTCCTCAACAAGCCTAAAGGCTATATCTCCACGACCAAAGACGAGAAAGCGCGGAAAACCGTCATGGATTTGGTCGAAAATGCTTCTCCGTACCGCTTGTACCCTGTCGGGAGATTAGACAGGCAGACAACGGGCGTTCTCTTGCTCACCAACGACGGCGACCTGACCAAAAAACTCACTCACCCCTCATACGGCGTGAAGAAAATTTATCACGCAACGCTGGATAAAAAGGTATCAGCTTCTGATTTTGAGCAACTTATAGAAGGTCTGCGCTTTGATGAAGGTATCGCCAGAGTGGACAAAATTTCCTACATCGAAGGAAGTCCGAAAAACGAAGTAGGCATAGAAATTCACATCGGATGGAACAGAATCGTCCGACGAATGTTTGAGCGGCTGGGCTATGAAGTAGAAAGATTAGACAGGGTGATGTTTGCCGGACTGACGAAAAAAACGCTGAAACGCGGTTATTGGCGCATTCTTACCGAATTGGAAGTAAATACGCTGAAAATGCTGTGAAGCATTTTTTCTTTCAAAAATTTAGAGTAAATTTGCCGACCAATTAAATACTCACGTGGTGGAATTGGTAGACACGCCATCTTGAGGGGGTGGTGTCCTAAGGATGTGCCGGTTCGAATCCGGTCGTGAGTACTTGCGAAAACGCTTTAATCGTTGATACAAAACGGTTAAAGTGTTTTTCTTTTTTAGGGGTTTTAAGGTTTTGTCCGCAAAATGCGGGAGGTTTTGAAAATAGCCTATCCTTTCTCCATCTCGTCCACAATCTTCATCGTTTCCACACTAACGGTGCAAACCCGTTTCAGCAGGTCAAGGACTTGTTCCTTGTAATCGGCAAAGCGGTAAGTGTTGAAGGTTGAGGCAATGGTGAGGTCTTTCGGTTTGCTTTCCTTGTATTGGTCGAGAATCCATTCCAAAGCGCTGCGATTGCCGAATTTGTAATTCCACGCTTCGGCAGGAATGCCCGTCAATTCGGTCAGGTTGTCTAAAACGATGATGCCTGCTTCTTTGTCGGCTTTGAGTTTAGCAATGGGGCTTGCCCCATTGATTGCCGAACTGCAAACAAGCTGTAACGGATATGGTTCAACAGTTTCGTAGTTGATGTGCAAATACATCAGGCATTCGCCCCACGCCGCCCACTGATGAAAATCGTCGTAAAACGGAATACGCGGAAATTCCCGTTTTAGATTGAGTTCGTATTTTTTGCGGTAAGCGGGATTGTGCAATACAGCGTAAACATAATGGAATATCTTTTCTTTGGTCAGATAAAATTCGCCTTCATCCAACCCAACATCCATTAATTCATCATCACTCATAGTGTTTAATTGTTCTTCGGTGTAACAATTCGAAGCTCGCATACCCTTTGTATAATGCTCTTTGAACTGCTGAAACCCCCAATAGGTGATGTTGTCTATGCGGTTGCCGGATTTGTCGTAACGGTAAAGGGGGATGCATTGGGTTTTTTCCAATAAGTCAAAAGAAGACAATTCATCAGAAGCCAATGAAGAAAATGGTTTGGAAGAATTTAATCCTGAAATTGAAATTGTTATATTTTGCTTAATCAAATTAT
>JAITOO010000232.1 GCA_031289875.1 Flavobacteriaceae bacterium | reverse complement strand
GATTGTAATATTCGGGGGCAAGGTGCAAACATTCCATAAATGCTCTTTCGCGTTCCGACATTAAAAGCGTAAAGCCATCTCTAACTTCCTCTGTTATTGCTAATTCATTGTCAAAATTATTGGTTGTGAAATTTCGTAATATTATATCCCAATCTCGCTTCAAAAACCATTTAGGCAGTTGCTCATTTTTCGGCGAAAAAACGACTACGGTCTGCTTACCCATTGGTAAATAATGGCTAAATCCCTGTATATCAAGAGCAGTCATTGCGCCGATATGAAAATGTTTGCCATCCTGCTGATTGAGGCAAGCCACTGCGCTGTATATCGTAGGGGTGTCGCCTGTACGATACATAACTCCGGAAGCAATAGACGTAAACCACTGCGAATTTTTGTAAGAGCGTTGCAAATCGTAAGATATGCCGTTGCTCAACAACCACGACGACAAAAAAAGCGTACCTTGCGGTTTCTTCTGCAATAATTGGTTTATTTTAGTCGGCAATTTCGTATTCATACTACAAAAATACAAAAAAAAATAAACTTAACAAAAATTAAATATCAATATTCTTTATCTGCTGCTGCTGCCTTTTGATACGTTCCAATGCTTCCTCGTAGTTATTTTAAAATGTTTTGAAAATGACTTTTCAAGCAAATAATTAAGCGATTTTCTGAGATTTTCCGCATTTTGTGATTTCTCCAAGTCAATCTTTTAATCAAATAATCAAAACGCCGCAGGTTTCAGTTCCAGCCCTGTTTTTTCGTCCCAGCCGAAAAGCAGGTTCATGTTCTGCACCGCCTGCCCCGACGCTCCTTTGGTCAAATTGTCAATAACAGACGTTATCAGCAGCACCCCTTTCTGTTTCTGAATGTGAAGCAAGCATTTATTGGTGTTTACCACCTGTTTCAAGGCTATCGGCGTGTCGGAAACAAAGGTAAACGGCTGATTTTCATAAAATCTCTTGTAAATTTCTACGGCTTCTTCCGCTGTCAAATCAGACTTTAAATAAACGCCCGCCAAAATTCCGCGCGTGAAATCTCCTCTCATCGGCAGAAAATACAACTCATATGGATTCTCACCCAATCGATTGATACTCTGCAAGATTTCCGCTTCGTGCTGATGAGAAAATTCTTTATAGAACGAAACATTGTCGTTGCGCCACGTAAAATGCGTCGTTGGAGAAAGCGACTGTCCCGCACCCGTAGAACCTGTTACTGCATTGACATGCACATCGTTGCACACCCTTCCTCTTTCTGCCAAAGGGAGCAACGCCAACTGAACCGCCGTCGCAAAGCAGCCCGGATTGGCAATATTCTGCGCCTTTTTGATTTCCTCTTTTTGCAGTTCGGGCAAGCCGTAAACAAACGTCCGCTCTTTAAAAATATGATGGGGCTTCACTCGGAAATCATTGCTCAAATCAATGATTTTTGTGCGGGAAGAATAGTGGCTTTCTTCCAAAAATTGTCGAGATTTTCCATGTCCGAGACACAAAAAAACCACATCAGCCTCAGGGTCGATTTTGTCGGAAAAAATTAAATCGGTCTCGCCAAACAAATCGTCGTGAACTTTAATTACAGGATTTCCTGCATTGGAAGTGCTGTACACCGACGTAATTTCCACCTTCGGGTGGCGAAGAAGAATGCGCAGCAGCTCGCCTGCCGTATAACCCGCTCCGCCTACTATGCTTGCTTTAATTTTCATTTTCAAAACTATGATAAATCTTCAACTGATTTCCAAAAATCTTGATAAATCCGCGCGCATCGCGAGAATCCCAAGCCTTATTTTCTTCGCCGTACACCGCAATTTTTGATTGCAGCATATCGTAAGGCGATTCTATTCCAATCATCTCAAAATGATAGGGTTGCAGTTTGATTTTCACTTTTCCGCTCACATGTTTCTGCGAAGATTCGAGAAAGGCTTCAATATCCCGCATCACAGGGTCTAAATACTGCGCTTCATGCAGCAGCGTGCCGTACCAGTTTGCCAAAGGCTCTTTGTGAAGCAGTTGCCAGCGGGTCAAAGTATGTTTTTCCAACAAATGGTGCGCTTTGATGAGCAAGACTGCCGCAGGCGCTTCAAAACCTACGCGCCCTTTGATTCCCAAAATGGTATCGCCCACGTGAATGTCTCTTCCAATGGCATATTCTCCGCCCAGTTCATTTAATTTTTGAATTAATGTGACTGAGCCTAACTTACTGCCGTTCAGAGCAACAGGTTCTCCATCTTTAAATTCGATTTCGATAACGGATGGTTCTATTTTCGACAATTGTGTCGGATAGGCTTCTTCGGACAGAGAAAGATGGGAACTCAGCGTTTCCACGCCTCCGACCGAGGTTCCCCAAATGCCTCGATTGATGGAATATTTAGCTTTTTCCCAATTTATGTCCACGCCGTTTTGCTGCAAAAATTCCACTTCCTGCTGACGGCTCAGCTTCTCGTCCCGAATGGGCGTGATGATTTCCGCCTGTGGAGCAATCACGGCAAACGCAACGTCAAAACGGATTTGGTCGTTGCCTGCGCCTGTACTTCCATGTACGATGTACTGCGCATTTATTTTTTTGGAGTACTCGGCAATTGCAAGGGACTGAAACATTCGCTCAGCGCTTACAGATAGCGGATAAGTATTGTTTTTCAACACGTTGCCGAAAATCAAGTAGCGGATGCACTTTTGATAATACAACTCGGTGATGTCTATTGTTTCGTGTTTGGAAGAGCCTAATTCATACGCTCTTGCTTCAATTTTCTTCAATTCTTCCGATGTGAATCCGCCTGAATTGACAATGACGGTATGCACTTCGTAGCCTTCTTTGGCGAGACGGACTAAACAATAGGAAGTATCTAAACCTCCACTGTATGCTAAAACTGCTGCTTTTTTCATATCTTGTTGATTTTTATTGTTAATTTCATGAATTTCATTGAATATTTGTTGTGAATTTCGACAAAATAGAGACTATCTTTTTGCGAGGTATATTTTCTTTGATGATGAGGATAATCGTGTCGTCGCCCGCCACCGTCCCGATGATTTCCTGTGCATTGTTGCGGTCGATTTCGGAGGCAATGCTCATTGCGTAGCCCGGACGGGTTTTCATTACGGCAATATTGCCCGAAAAAATTACACCCAGACATCCGAAATTGAGCAAAGGCATTTCTTCCGACGCCGGTGTTTCCAAATCAGTATTTTTGTAAACATACACTCCTTTTTCGTTGGGAACTTTCAGAATTTTCAACTCCCGAATATCCCTCGAAAGCGTCGCCTGCGCTACCTGAAAATTGCTGTTTTCCAACGCACGCATCAAGTCGTCCTGACTGGTGATGTCTTTTTGACTGAGAATGGCTTTAATTGCTCGATGTCTGTATTTTTTTCCTTTCATTATTTCAATTTATCGTGAATAATTATTCAAAATAAACAGAATTTTTGACATTAATTTTCAATTTCAAAATTATTTTTCAGCATACTTGGCGCCGTTCAGGTTGTCATAAACCAGCCCTGTGCAAAGGCACATTTTGCGGTCGTTTTCCATTAAAATATGATAGTTTTTGCAACTGCTGCAACCTTGCCAAAACTCTTCGCTTTGCGTGAGTTCCGAAAAGGTAACGGGTCTGTAACCGAGTTCGGAATTGATTTTCATCACGGCTAAATTGGTGGTAATGCTAAAAATTTTGGAATTGGGATATTTGGTGCGCGACAGTTCAAAAATTTTATGCTTAATTTTCTTTCCCAAGCCCGTATTTCTGAACTCCGTGCGGACAATCAATCCTGAATTTACTACAAATTTTTTGTTTTCATATGACTCTATATAGCTGAACCCCGCCAACCTACCCTCGTCGTCAAAGGCGATAACAGCATCTCCTTTTATCATTTTTCGCTGAACATAGACAGGGTTTCTTTTGGCAATTCCTGTTCCGCGCTGCTTGGCAGACTCGGCATACCACTCGCAAAGAGTTTCTGCATATTCGGCATCTTTTTTATCGGCAATTCTGATAATCATTTCCAACACTTGGTTTAAAAAAATAAAGGGCAAAGGTACGGTATTTTTCGATACGATTCATAAATATTCAAAATATTTGTATAAATCCGGTAAAATACTGATTATCATTAAATTAGTTATGTATATTTATTCAAATCTAATTTGCGGTTAAAGAAAAAAGGCTGAAAACAAAGATTTTCAACCTCTAAAAAAAACAAATATTTACAAAATTGATATTAGTCTAAAAAAGTCCTTCCACAGAGAAATATCTTTCTCCTGTGTCATAGTTTACGGTCAGGATTTTTGTACTGTGCGGAAGTTCTGCGGTTTTCTTTGCCACAGCTGCAAGAGAAGCTCCCGTTGAGATTCCTACCAAAATTCCTTCTTCTTTCGCCAATCGCTGAGTGTACTCAAAAGCTTCTGCCTTGGAAATCTGGATCGATCCATCCAACACTTTGAGTTCCAGAGTATCAGGAATAAATCCTGCTCCGATTCCTTGAATGGCATGCGCTCCGGGCGCACCTCCTGAAATCACGGGCGAATCCGTTGGCTCAACAGCATATACTTTCACTGACGGGAATTTTGCTTTCAGCACCTCTCCCACTCCGCTGATGTGTCCGCCTGTTCCAACACCTGTGATGAACACATCGATTCCGTCAGGGAAATCATTTAGAATTTCCTGTGCAGTAGTTTTCCTGTGAATTTCAGGGTTTGACGGGTTTTTGAACTGTTGAGGAAGCCATGAACCTTCAATTTCCTTGTTCAGTTCTTCGGCTTTGGCGATTGCGCCTTTCATGCCCAACTCTCTCGGTGTCAGCACTAACTCTGCACCGTAAGTAGACATGATTTTTCGTCTTTCAATAGACATGGATTCCGGCATAGTGATAAGTACTTTGTAACCTTTGACTGCTCCAATCCACGCCAGACCTACACCCGTATTGCCCGAAGTCGGCTCAATAATCGTTCCGCCCGGTTTTAAAATACCCTTAGCCTCAGCATCTTCTATCATCGACAGAGCGATACGATCTTTGATGCTTCCGCCCGGATTTTGTTTTTCCAGTTTGATATATACTTCGTGATTGGGGAATAATTTACTCAATCTAACGTGAGGAGTATTTCCAATTACCTCTAAAATACTGTTATACTTACTCATAATATGTTTTTTTATTTAATTTGTTCATTTTTAAATTACGTAATTAATCGGTTCTCTAAAATCTTTTATCGTTTTGATTTTCATCTCTGAAGAGTAATACGCTAAGGTATAAGGCGCTACGCTGTGCGTGAGCCAGACGTTTCCGCCGATGGTCGAATCGTGTCCGATGACGGTTTCGCCGCCCAGAATGGTCGCCCCTGCATAGATAACTACGTTGTCTTCGACCGTCGGGTGTCTTTTCGTTTTCGTCAAATCTTTGGTTACATATAAAGCTCCGAGCGTTACTCCTTGATAGATTTTCACGTTGTCTCCGATAATGCAGGTCTCTCCTATAACTGTGCCTGTGCCGTGGTCTAAGAAAAAATTGTCGCCAATCTGCGCTCCGGGGTGAATGTCAATGCCCACTTTGGCGTGCGCATATTCCGAGAACAGGCGCGGGATAATCGGGACGTTGAGTTTGTAAAATTCGTGGGCGATGCGGTGCGTTACCAGCGCAAAAAAACCGGGATAGGTAAGCACGACTTCTTCCAGCGACTCTGCCGCAGGATCGTTGTTCAGAAAAGTTTCCGCATCTTTATACAAACGGTTTTGAATCTCGGAAATCTTGGCGAAAAATTCTTCAATAATTTTGTCGGATTTTTCAGGCTCAACGAGTTTTGAAATATTGTCGTACAAAGTATAATAAGCATCGGTCAGTTCAAGTTCGCATCGGCTTCTGTTCGCGCTTATGGAAACGGGAAACAACTGGGAAAATAGAATTTCTATAACCCGTTCCAACTCCAACTTATTGATTGGAAGAAATATAGGACGTGAATTAAACTGTGCTATCAATTCTGATATTTTCTTATTCATTACTTTTTTAGATTTATTTAAAACTTATTTCGCAAATATCTCAAAAAATACGAACTTACCAACAATGCTTATCACATTAATTATTAAACTGTTTTTTTATTTCCTATTAATCCGATAGGCAAACCTACAAAATATTTTTTAACTGACAAATATTTTTTTTTTATTGTTGGAAAATGTATCTGTTAAAATAGAAAAAACCACAAAAATCAATGTTTGAAATTTGTCGAAAGACATTTATTTACTCATTTTTTGAGAAAATATTTTCAATTCATAAAAGAGTAAAACATTGATAACAAACAAGTTAAAAGGAATTTAAAAAAAATTTTATCATTTTTTTTGGTTATTTGTAATTAGTCTAAATAAAAATATTATATTTGCCCGACGAATCATTTAAAACATAACTAAAATTCATGAAAAAAACAGGCATCCTATTGTTACTCTGTTGTATAGGTACAAGTTTAAAAGCACAAAATCAGAAAATTGATTCTTTGGAAAGAGAGAAAATCAAAGAAGAAATCAAAGCGGAACTGAAAGCAGAAATGCTGTCGGAAACAGAAAAAAAGTCTGAAAACAAAATTATTCCTCTGAAAAATTTCTCGCTAAACGGTTATGGCGCAATCAATTACTACAATTACAATTACGACACTGACCGCTACCTGAGAAACAAAACGGATTTGGAAAGAATGAATTTATATTTGGGCTACAAATTCAACGATTGGCTGAGTATGCGGTCTGAAATCGAATTTGAACACGGCGGTACGGGAAGCACCTTAGAGATTGATTCTCAGGAAGAAGCGGGCGAAATAGAACAGGAAGTAGAAAAAGGCGGAGAAGTCGTTTTAGAACAACTTTACATCAATTTTGACCTGAAACCTTGGTTAAAATTCAAAGTCGGAAGAATGAAAATCCACTTCGGTCTGGCGCAAAGCCTTGATGCTCCCACTTCCTATTTCACCGCCTACAAGCCCGAAATGGAAAACGAAATCCTGCCTTTGGGCTGGTATGAAAACGGCATACAGGTTTACGGAACTATTTGGGATAAAATGAGTTACGAACTTTCTTTCACCAACGGTTTGGAGTCTTCGGGATTCAGTTCAAGAGGCTGGATTAAAGACGGTCATCAAACCAAATTTGAAATGTCCAACGCCGAAGCCTTTGCCGTTTCAGGGCGGTTGAACTATCGCTTTGGCACTCACAAAAATACCTTTTTCGGAATTGCGGGCTATCTCGGAAATTCATCGCCCAACCGACCTAAAAAAGACATGACAAAGCCTGCATATGTATCTATCGGCGAGGCTCATGTAAGTTACGATGAAAATTATCTTCGGTTCAACGGGATTTTCCTCTACGGAAATTTGCAAAATTCCGATGTCGTTTCAAAAGCTAATTCAAGAGTTTCCAACACTTTGGGTGTAAAACGGAACGCTGTCGGGAAAAATGCACTCGGTTTCTCTGCCGAAGCGGGTTACGACGTGCTGCACCTTTTTTATCCAACCACAAAACAACTTTTGTTCCCGTTCCTGCGCTATGATTATTACGACACGATGTACGAAGTAGAAGGCAATGTGGTAAAAAATCCGAAATGGAAACGAAGCACTATCACGGCGGGACTTAACTGGTTTGTACATCCGCAAATTGTCTTCAAGGCTCACTATTCCGTGCGTACGCTCGGCTCGAAAAATTACGACCCTGTAACGCTCGACTACACAGGAGGAAATCAACAGGAAAATACTTTTGCGGCAGGAATTGGATTTACTTTTTAATCAAAAATTTATCGAAAATTAAAACAATACAAAAAAATTAAATTTAAAAATTCATATCATGAGAAAAACATTCATTTATTTAGGAATCAGTTTATTCGCTTCAAATTTACTAATAAATTGTAGCGACAATGAAGTAAGCGTAATCGACGATAATTCGGCATTGTACAAGGAAGTCTTGACCAACGAAGCCAACGTAATTACCTCTACCTACGTAGATTTGGCGCAAAAAGCGCAAGCGCTCAAAACTGCCGTTGATGCTTTGGAAATCGGCGACGACGCCGCATTGCAAAACGCCAAAGACGCATGGGTTGCCGCCCGCAAGCCTTGGGAACAGTCCGAAGCCTTTCTTTTCGGACCTGTGGAAATAGAAGGCATTGACCCTGCGATAGATTCATGGCCTGTAAATGTATCCGCTATCAACACTATTCTCAACAGCGGCAGTTCGATTACTCAGGATGTTATCGAAACCAACAACGAAACACGCGGTTTCCACACTTTGGAATATTACCTTTGGGGAAACGACGGCACAAAAACCGCTTCACAGCTCACCGCCCGAGAAATAGAATACCTGAAAGCCGTTGCCTCTGATTTGAGCGCAAAAACCGACTATCTCTCAAATTCATGGTCGCCATCGGGAGGAAATTATTCTAATACTCTTATTTCTGCAAACAATACAACCTATCCATCTCAGAAATCTGCCATCCAGGAATTGGTTGAAGGCATGATTTCCATTGCCGACGAGGTCGCTTCCAACAAAATCGCCGTGCCTTTTGGAAACGGCGGAACACCTGACCCTGAACAGGAAGAGTCCCGTTTCAGCAAAAATTCCCTGCTCGACTTTGCCGACAATATCCGCAGTATTCAAAATATTTATTTTGGAACTTATGGAACCGTGCAAGGAAAAGGATTGACCGATATTATTGCGCCTTTAAATTCCTCTTTGGACGCGACGGTGAAAACCAAAATAGCGGCGGCTATTTCGGCTATTGAAGCAGTTCCTATTTCCTTTACGGACGCAATCTATAACAACAAAGATGCTGTGGAGAACGCTGAGGATGCCGTCCTCGATTTGCAAGATACACTGGAAAAACAGTTGATACCGTTTATCAGCAACAATTTATAGACCGCTCCGCACCTTTCACGGCAAACGAAGGCGCAGAACTGCCGAACAGTAATAAATTCAACAACTAAGAACTAAGAATTAAAAATGAAAAAAACTTACAAAAATATGTTGCTTTCCAAATCCATTTTAAGTGGATTTGGAAAGATTTTTCTTTTGTCCATCGGCATTTTACTGATTTCCTGTTCGGACGACGAAGGCGTAAGCTCGGAAACTTACCCCAACCTCGCCGACAGAACCAATGCAGGCGGCGCTACGACCGTCTATTCCGCTACAAGTCAAGCGTTTTCATGGATATCTCCCGGACTTTCCGCCTCAGAAGAAAACGACCACATGCAGGGAGATTATCTTTTTGAAATGTCCTTTGTAACTTACCCCGCTCCTATATACAGCGGTTTAGGTCCTATATACAATAACGTTTCTTGTATTTCCTGCCATCCGAAAGATGGAAG
Source organism: Flavobacteriaceae bacterium (assembly GCA_031289875.1). Lineage (GTDB taxonomy): Bacteria > Bacteroidota > Bacteroidia > Flavobacteriales > Weeksellaceae > Apibacter. The sequence continues at coordinate 1,359 of JAITOO010000232.1, read as the reverse complement.
AGCTAATTTTCCCGATGCGAACATCAACGCACCGAGCGGACTTTTCCTAAGAATCAGCATTGACGGAACAGATGAAAACGGAGGACCCAATTCCGTGCCCGGATTCGGTACACAAATGCAAAATCAGGCAATATTCGGCTATAAATCGGAAGGAAAGTATCAGGTAACTTATACAGATATTACCGAAACTTTGGCAGATGGAACAATAGTTACTTTGAGAAAACCAAGTTATTCATTTATCGACACTTACATCCCTCTTCCTGCCGGTGTGATGATTTCTCCGAGGATAGGTATGCCTATATTCGGTTCAGGCTTGCTTGAACTCATTCCCGAAGCGGATATTCTTGCCCTCCAAGACATTAACGATGCGGACGGAGACGGCATTTCAGGAAGAGCTAACTACGTTTGGGACGAGGTCGATAATAAAATAAAAATCGGACGTTTCGGTTGGAAAGCGAGTGTTCCTAATGTGAAAATGCAGACCATAGAAGCTTTTCATCAAGACATAGGTCTCACCAGTAGTTTTCATATGACGGAATCTTCTTATGCTACGGACGGGTCTATTCACCCTGAAATCAGCGACAATTCAATAAACTTGGTAGATTTGTATTGCCGAACTTTGGGTGTTCCTGCGGCAAGAGACCTCAACAACCCGACCGTGCAGAAAGGCGCAAAAATTTTTGACGACATCAACTGTTCAAAATGCCACGTTCCGCAACAGAAAACAGGATACAGTTCTATTGCTGCATTGTCCTTTCAAACCTTCTACCCTTATACAGATATGTTGTTGCACGACATGGGGGATAGGTTGGGAGATGGACGACCTGATTATTTAGCTACCGGCAACGAATGGAAAACCAGACCTTTATGGGGAATCGGGCTGACACAGGTTGTGAACGGACATACCCGTTTCCTGCATGACGGAAGAGCCCGAAACCTTACAGAAGCCATCATGTGGCACGGTGGTGAATCCCGACCTGCCAAAGATGCCTTTAAAGCCCTTAATACAAGCGACCGTGAGGCTTTGCTGAAATTTGTCAATTCGCTGTAAAGTATCAAAAGAAACAAGGGAAATAATAATTATTTCCCTTGTTTTTTTTTATTAATTCACTGTAATACCAAAAGAAAGGCTGTCCGAAAGACACGCAGATAATGCGGATATTTCCATATCTTAAATGATACAATATATAAATCAATGTATTATGCGATTCTTAGCCTACTTTTTGTCCACTAAGCTATATTTAAAGATAATAAAAAAGGAAAATGCGGCTTAAATTGTCAGTGCCGCATTTTCACTTATTAACACTTTACGCTTGGGTGCCCAATGGGGCTTGAACCCACGACCCTCGGAACCACAAT
>JAITOO010000163.1 GCA_031289875.1 Flavobacteriaceae bacterium | reverse complement strand
AATAATGCTTAAAAACAAATAAATCATTTTTGTTTATTGAGGTTGAATTTTAAAGTGCGAAGTTACTTTAAATCTTTTAAAAATTTTCATGAACGAAAAAACAAATGTTAAAAGTTTTTCGATAAACGAACTCCATAGGAATTCATCCCCGAAATTTACCGGATTTCTAATTAAAAAACTGCATTCTTTGCAGAATGCAGCTCAAATTTAATTTCAAAATCAACAACTTTTATTTTATTAACGCATTGCCCACAGGAAGCATCGGTTTGCCGAAAAATACTGCCAGATATTTGGCGCTTAGCGCATAAAAAGTTAAAAGGGAGATTGTCAGTTCAGAATAAGCCGCAACGGTATGCCAGCTTTCTCCCAATCCCAAAGAATCAAAGCCTAATGATAGGAATAACAGGCAGATATCCGCCATCAAGACGAACATGACAACGGACATTTTCAGCGTCGAAATCGTCAGCGGAATGGAGAGCAGCAGATATCCGATAAATGCCACTCCAAGCTGTTTTCCGTCTGCTGCGGCAGCCAAGGTTTCTCCCAAAATGCCCATTTTCATAAGCCATGCCGTACTCACTGCTACCCAGAACAGTCCGTAGGCGCAGAACGCCGTTGCTCCGAAGAGGTTATTGTGCTTGAAATCAAAAAATGAAGCAATGATTTGCGCCATTCCTCCCAGAAACAGCGCCCAGGGGATTACAAAAGACAATCCTTCCGTCCAACCTAACTTTTGGGACGAGGCTACTAAGGTTACGAGGGCTAATCCGAACAGCCCCAGTGGCGTAGGGTCAGCCACCTGTACTTTTACTTGATGTGTTTCCATTTTGTTTGTGTTTATTAGTTATATTTTACAGTGGCTAATATATAAAAAAAATTAATTATATGAAAAAAATCATGTTTTTGTGATATTTTTTTTCATTTCTTCTCCCTATATGACTGATTAACCCCAAACTCTGTCTATCTTAGATAGTCTATATGAGAGGATTAAGTAAAAAACTATCGGTTAAGATAGCGGACGAACTCACGCAGCACAATGGATGAACAGAAAGATTGATGTCAATAAAAAAAATAATTTTTCCGAAAACTTGCAATTTAAAAAAAATAAATTATACCTTTGCAAAAGTTCATTAACAGAACAGCTTATCAAGAAAGGCGGAGCGAATTGGCGCAATGAGACCTTAGCAACCCTCTAACAGAGAAGGTGCTGCATCCAACCCTAAGCGGGCAAGATAAGTCGAAATCACTTTGACGTAAAAAAAAACAATATTTATTTTTCATAACGTTTAAGCCTTTTTCGATTTATTGAAAAAGGCTTTTTTGTTGATGACAATTATTGAAATAATTGCAACCGGCTAACATAAATTAAACAGATACATCAACAATTAAAAAAAATAAAAATATGACTTTTGAAACCAAAATTGTACACATTTCACAGCCCGACGAACTGACAGGTGCACTTTCTACCCCTATTTATCAGACCTCTTCATATCAGCAGATTTCGCCTGACAATACCAAAAATGGATTTGCTTATTCCCGCACAGCCAATCCCACTCGTAAAGCCGCCGAAGAAGCCGTAGCCTTGCTCGAAGGGGGGCGTTTCGGGTTTGCATTTGCGTCGGGTTTGGCAGCTACCGATTGTGTGTTGAAACTGCTTTCAGCCGGCGACGAAGTGGTTTCAGTAGATGACGTGTACGGCGGAACTTACCGCATTTTGACCACGGTTTACAACCGTTTCGGAGTGAAATCTACTTTTGTAGATTCTTCAGATGCAAAGAATGTGGAACGTGCAATGACGGATAAAACACGCTTTGTATGGCTCGAAACTCCCACGAATCCGACTTTGAAAATATCTGATATTAAGGCTATTGCCGATATTGCACATGCTCGCGGAGCGATGCTTGTAGTGGACAATACTTTTCTGTCGCCTGCGCTTCAACGTCCGCTTGAACTTGGCGCTGACATAGCGTTGCACAGCGCAACAAAATACCTTTCGGGGCATGGCGATGTGCTTGCCGGCTTCCTTGTGCTGAACGACGAGGCGCTTGCCGAACAATTAACGTATTTGCAAAACACTTCGGGCGGAGTTCTGGCGCCGCAAGACAGTTGGCTGACAATAAGAGGAATACGTACTCTTTCGTTGCGCATGAAAAAACATTGCGAAAATGCGATTCGTGTTGCAGAATACCTCATAAAACATCCCAAAGTAGATAAAGTGTATTTTCCCGGATTGACAACGCATAAAAATCACGACGTTGCAGCCCGCCAGCAAAGCGGTTTTGGCGGAATGGTAGCGTTCAGTCTGAAAAACGACACGATAGAAAACGCTTCAAAATTTTTGACCTCCACTCAAATTTTCTTCCTTGCCGAGAGTTTGGGCGATGTATTCAGTCTGGTGAGCCATCCTGCCACCATGACACACAAATCGACTCCCGCCGAAGTGCGCCGCGCCACAGGTATTCAGGATTCCCTGATTCGTCTGTCGGTAGGCATCGAAAGCGCAGAGGATTTGATAGAAGATATTGAACAAGCGTTGGAAAAATCAAATTGATACTAAGATGAAAATCAGGTTTTTAGCAGATGTTTCGCCCAAAAAGATTTGGGAAAATTGAAATAACATTAAAACAAAAACAAACTTATTATGACAAAAAATAGATTAAAATTAGGGATTTTCGGTTTTGGAGTAGTCGGAACGGGCTTGTACCAAGTGTTGGAGGAAACGGGAAGCGTAGCGGCAAACGTTAAAAAAATTTGTATCAAACATGCCGACAAACCGCGTCCGATTGACAAAAGCTACTTTACTACTGATCAGAACGAACTGCTACACGACCCCGAAATCAACGCAATTGTGGAACTCATTAACGATGCCGAAGCGGCTTTTGAAATCGTTTCGGAAGCGATGAAAAACGGAAAAGCCGTCGTGTCGGCAAACAAGAAAATGATTGCCGAACACCTGCCCGAACTGCTGGCTTTGGAAGAAAAATATCAAGTGCCGTTTCTGTATGAGGCTTCGGTGTGCGCCAGCATTCCGATTATCAGAAATTTGGAAGAATATTACGACAACGACTTATTGACCTCAGTATCAGGAATTTTCAACGGTTCTACCAATTTCATTTTGACTAAGATGATTGACGAGAACGCCTCCTACCCGACCGTCCTGAAAGAAGCTCAGCAACTCGGTTTTGCTGAAACCGACCCCACTTTGGATGTCGAAGGAATCGACCCGAAATACAAACTCTGCATCATACTTTTTCACGCTTTCGGGTTAGTTACCAAACCTGAACAGATTTTCAACTTCGGAATTTCGAGAATCAATGAGTTTGACCTGACTTTTGCACTACAAAGAAATTACGCCATCAAATTGATTGCCAGATGCAACAAACAAGACGACGAAATTACAGGGTTTTGTGCCCCTACTTTCATCAAAAAAAACGATCCTCTGGCACATGTGAAATTTGAATACAACGGAGTGGTTTTGGAGTCGGCGTTTTCTGAACATCAATTGATGATAGGCAAAGGCGCAGGTTCAAAACCCACAGGCTCAGCTATTTTAAGCGATATTTCCGCTTTGACTTACGATTACAAATACGAAAATAAAAAATATTCTCACGTGGATAAAAATTTGAAATTGGTCAATCACGGAGAATATACGGTTTATGTTCGATACAATGATGATTTCCATAACTTTAACGATTTTAACGAAATCATCGAACAATTTTCTTCTCCGCAGGGGAAATATTTCATCGGAAAAATTAATCTGGACACGCTTTTCAACTCTCAATGGATTAAAGACGCAAAGGTGAATATCATATTTTTCAATCAGGTATAAAAATGAAATTTGATGACGATTTTAAAAAAGCCATAAGTTTACTGCCTAATTCGGAAAAAGATAAACTGATTTTACGCCTGCTCAAAAGAGATTTGGCTTTGGCAAACAAACTTTATTTTGAACTGCTTTCCACTGACAACGAAGAAGATAGAAGAAAAGATGAAATCAAAAGTATCAACCAAAAATTGGAATCAGAAAGACGGCGTTTCTATTCTCCCGGAATATTGATGATGGTTTTAAGAGACTTGAGCGGAAGTATCACCGAACATGTGAAGATTACAGGGGACAAATACGGCGAGGTATTTTTATACCTTCTTGTGTTGAACAAATGCCTTGCGGATTTTAATCCCTTATTGGACAAATTTTCGCCTAAAAAATCGTATAAGTTTAATGTTTATATTGTAGCAAAAATCTTCAAAATCATGGTTTTGCTCAATAAAATGCACGAAGATTTGCAATATGAATTTATCAATGACATAAAAACGTTGGGAAAATTGATTTCTCAAAATGAAAATCTCTATCAGACAGCAATAAACAACAAATTAGATGTAAATTGGCTGCTTAACTGTAATATTCCCAAAGACATCGCTTCCATCGAAAAACAGATTAGAAATCAAGGATTTTTGAAATAGCAAAAAGATTCATAAGGCTCTTCCTGAAAAAACCTGATTTCGTACAGTTTCTAATTTACTGAACACCAAACAGATGCTGACCCAAGCGGCAATTTTCATCGCATTGTTTCCAAAAAACAGATTCCGGCACCCCCTTTCCAAACGCTGCAACTGCCTGCAACAGACGTACTTGTAATATCATTGATTCCCTGCTCGTCGAGGGCATGAGCTTCCAAAGCATTGTGCATCACGGCGCAAGCCTTTCGATTTTCCAGTTGAAATCTTTTTGCAAAGTATATAAAAATCTATCATGAAGCCGGTTTGGTCGTCCCTGCCAAAATTCTATCTGTGCAGGTCTTACGAGATAGCCTCCCCAATAGTCGGGGCGAGGAATTTCGTCCCAATCTTTTGTTTTTTCTTCCCATTCGGCTGATTTTTGGTCGAGAAAGTCTCGGTTGGGAATAATACGGCTTTGAGGGGAAACAATTGCTCCAATCTGGCTTTTGCGCGGTCGGGAATGGAAATAGCCGTCAGAAAGGTTAGGAGCGATTTTTTCCGCCGTACCGTTGATGATAACCTGCTTTTCGAGCGCAGTCCAAAAGAAATGCAGGCAGACATTAGGATTGGCTTCGATTGCGCTGCCTTTCCTGCCTGAATAGTTGGTATAAAAGATAAATCCTTCCCAAGTGTATTGTTTAAGCAAAACCATGCGTGTACGCGGGATTAAAGCGTTTTCGACAGTGGAAACAGACATGGCATTGGCTTCCGCAATCAGAGGGTGAGCGTCTGCCTGTAAAAACCAGTCGCGGAACAGCTCCATTGGATTTTCTTTTAAATCGGACTCGGTGAAGAAGCCTGCCTCGTAATTTTTTCTTTTATTGGATAAATCGGACATGATGAGTGAAAAAAAAATTTTCGATATTGATTTCTATAATTTTTTAAATTAACTCTTAAATTCGCATTTACTAATTAAACTTAATCTTTTAATCAAACAACTCTTTTGCTTGATTTACAGCATTTTCCGTAATACTTTCTCCGCTGATAAGTTGGGCAATCTCTTCAACTCTCTCTCTGTCATCAAGTTGCCTGATTTGTGTAAAAGTGCTTCCTGATTTTTCGCCCTTCTCAACCTTGAATTGAGCGTTTCCTTTGGCAGCAATTTGCGGAAGATGCGTAATGACAATCAGTTGCATGGATTTTCCCATTTCGCTCATCAGTCTGCCCATTTCATTAGCGATGCGACCTGAAACACCCGTATCAATTTCGTCTAAAATCAAGGTCGGGAGATCTTCGTTTTCAGCCATTAACTTCTTTATTGCCAGCATGACGCGGGAACGCTCGCCCCCTGAAATGGCTTTGGCAATCGGCTGGAACTCCTTGCCAAGATTAGCGGTAAATAAAATCCGGATTTGGTCTGTACCAAACGGCGTAAATTTCTCTGTATCTGAAAGTTCTATTTTAATTTGAGATTTCTCCATTCCCAAACGAATCAAAGTTTCCAAAATTTTGTTCTCTAAAATTGGAATATTTTGCAATCGATTGTTATGTAAAGAATGGGAATAAGAAGACAGTTTTTCTGAAAGATTCTGCAATCGCAGTTCCGAAACTTTGATTTTTCCTTCCAAATCCGAAAAATCGGAGGTTTCCGTCTCCAATTTATTTTTAATTTCAATTAAATCAAAAAGTTTCTGAACCTGATGTTTTTGCAGTAAAAAATTGATTTTATTAATCTGCTCGTTTACAGTTTCATAGCGAAGCGGGTCAAATTCCAATTTTTCCAATAAATTTTCAATTTCCGAAGAAATATCCTGAATTTCCCATTTTAAACTTTCCGTCCGTTCAGAAATTTTTTGCAACTCAGAAGAAAGTTGAGAACCCTTTGATAATCTGGAATTTAACTCGTATATTTGTGAGGAAATTCCGACTTCGTCACCTTCCAAAATCTGTCGTGATTCTGACAAAAGTTGAACTAAATATTCGGAATTTTTCATCAAATTGGCTTCTTCTTCCAACTTTGGAAAATCAATTTTGTCCAAGTCGATTTGATTCAACTCATTGAGTAAGAATTGATTATATTCAAAATCCTTATTTCCTGTCTGCAATTTTTCTTTTAATTGTTCAAATTGCTTTTTTTCTTTGATATATTCCTCATATTCAGACTGATACTCTTTCAAAGTCTGTTGTAAACCTGAAAAATTATCTAAAAGTCTCAACTGATATTTTTCGCTCAGTAAATCAGAAGTTTCAAATTGTGAATGAATATCAATGAGTTGAGAAGAAAGTTGCTGCAAAATGTCTAACGTTACAGGCGTATCGTTGATAAATGCCCGCGACTTTCCTGAGGGTTGAATCTCACGCCTAATAAGGGTCTGCGCCTCAAAATCCAAATCATTCTCTTTAAAAAAAGGGGGGAAACGGTGTTTGTCAAGATGAAATTCCGCTTCAATTACTGACTTTTCGTCAGGGTTTTTCAAAGATTTTGTGTCGGCACGCTCTCCTAAAACCAATTTTAAAGCGCCTAAAATAATAGATTTTCCTGCTCCCGTTTCGCCTGTAACGGTGATCATTCCCGCAGGGAAACCCGTTTGCAGGTCATCAATCAAAGTATAATTTTTAATCGACAGATGACTGAGCATAACTAATTTTTAATTTTGTTCCAAATATCGGAATTTATCGGTGAAATCCGTTGCAGTAATGTTTTTAGCTCTGTTATATTAACGTTTGCGGCAGGTCCCGACGAAAAAATATTGGCAATTTCGTCTTTTTTTGCTGTCAGAAAAATGTCCAGCGGATAATATTGAAAACTGTCGGAATAGGCGTTTAACTTCAATAAACTGTTGCCGATAGCGGTTTTTCCTTTCAAATCGCTGGTCGCCATTACGTCCAACCCTTGACGATGATATTGATAGGCTATCTGCCTCAGTGTGTTGCTCTTATCACTGATAATATTGGCAATCAGGCTTCCGCGTGTTTTGGGTCCGTCAAAAGAATTCCAGCCGCTGTACCCTTGATTGATAGAATAATCTGCAATTTTCTGTGTTTGAGTAAAATAAGAATCTCCTCCTTTGGGTGAAAAAGTATCAGCATCGTAGCCCAAAATCATGAAAATGTAATAGGATATCACATCAATCAGATTTTTTCCGCTGAAACGCCGTCCATCGTAAGTAAGCCGTTCATTTTCAGTATAATCAAATGAAAAATCCGAATCCTGATAATTCAAAATGGGCGTAAGATAGGTGGAATTATAGACCGGACGCGAGGCTTGCACCAGCAGAGTCGCTTTGTAACCACTGGAAGATGCTTTTTCGGTAACAACGATGACGAAAGCGCATTTAATCCGCTCCTGCACAGGAATAGCGTTGCCTGTACTTGTCCAACTGGTATTGTTGATATAATCTTTCAAGGCTTTTTTCAGAGTTTCAAAAACCTGATTATTAGAACCTTGCACTTTTTGATAGTTAATGGTTACCTCTGCCAATAATTCTTGGGAAAACCCTTGAAAGGGAAGGGGCAACAGTAAAAATAAAAAAATTAATCGTTTCATAATCAATGTTTTTGTGTCTTAGAATGAATGAAATTTAAAATATCTTCCGCCACTTTTTCTTTGGATTTTAATTCAAACTGCGTCTGATTTTTTTCCTTGTCAAAAATAGTGATTTTGTTGGTATCAAATTGAAATCCCGCCGAATTATCTTTCAAAGAATTGAGAATAATTATATCCAAATTCTTCTTTTCTAACTTTTTAAGCGCATTTTCTTCTTCGCTGTCAGTTTCCAGAGCAAAACCTGCTAAAAACTGATTTTTCTTCCGCTCGCCCATCGTCAGCAAAATATCTTTATTTTTGACCAACTCTATAGTAAACGTATTTTCGTCCTTTTTTATTTTAGTTTTGGAAACATTTTTGGGACGGTAATCCGCCACCGCCGCCGACATAATCGCTACATCTGTGTAGTCATAATGCTGAAAAACAGCATTGTACATTTGGGCTGAAGAAACAACATCAATTCTTTCGATAGAAGAAGACTTCGGCAGTTGCTCCGCTGTCGTTCCCGAAATGAGGACAACTTCTGCGCCCAATTTTTCCGCCGCTTTGGCAAGTTCAAAACCCATTTTTCCCGAAGAATAATTGCCGATAAACCGCACAGGGTCAATGGCTTCATAGGTTGGTCCCGCTGTAATAAGTATTTTCTTTCCGAAGAAAATCAACGATTTACGAATGTAATTTTCCATAAAGGCGACAATTTCTTCGGGTTCAGCCATTCTTCCTTCACCTTCCAGACCGCTTGCCAATTCGCCGCTTGCGGGTGGAATAAAGATGTCTCCTTTTTTCTGTAAAATACTGATATTATGTTGATTGGAAGCGTTTTTGTACATGTCTAAATCCATTGCGGGCGCAAAAAATACAGGAGATTTTGCAGACAAATACGTTGCCAAAGCGAGATTATCGGCTTCGGCGCTTGCCATTTTAGACAAGGTGTTGGAGGTTGCAGGCGCAACTACGATATAATCTGCATTGAGCGCCAACTCTACATGACTGTTCCACAGTCCGTTATCTTTTTCAAAAAAATCTGTATAGACCGGTTTTTTAGAAAGCGTAGAAAGCGTGAGGGACGTGATGAAATGATGTGCATTTGGAGTCATAATCACCTGAACCTCAGCTCCTTTTTTAATGAAAAGTCTTACAAGATGCGCCGTTTTGTATGCGGCAATTCCCGCAGTTACTATAATTAAAACTTTTTTCTCTTGCAAGACGGACATGGAAAAGTTATAAAATTTTACTCAGAATCGGTTCTTCTGAAATATATGTCGTTATCCAGCCATTCTTGAATAGCAATCAAAGATGGTTTAGGAAGTTTTTCGTAATATTTGGAAACTTCAATTTGTTCCCTATTTTCAAAAACTTCGTCCAAAGTGTCACTGTTTGAGGCAAATTCGTCCAATTTTTGATTCAAATCGTTCTTTATGATGGTGTTCACCTGTTCTGCTCTTTTTCCCAAAATTACGATAGCTTCATAGATACTCCCGACTTTTTCTTCGATGACATCTCGGTTAAAAGTCTTGGTATTGAGCGGAGCTTTTAAATCTTTTAAATTCATCTCTTTAATGTATGTTTTTGATGGTTATAAAGTGTTATTTTTGTTTTGTTGCTTCTTCTTTTGCCTGTGTTTCGGCTTGTTTTGCTTCTTGCGTTTTTTTCAGTTCTTCCAAAGTCTGCGTAGTTTCAATGTATTTTTTGCGGGCATTGGTCAGTCGGTCGTTCAATCTCTCAACTTCGTTAAGTTGTTGATAATCAGGATACAAGGTGATGAGATTTTTGTACGCTGTCTGTGCGTCATTGATTCTCTCGTCTTGCAGTGCATAAATGGAATTAATCGCCAGTTCGGTTCTGGAACGAAATCCGTATATCGAAATGTCTTCTTTCAAACTTGTGTCCGGATAGTCGTTCAATACATTGTCAAAAGCCACGACTGCCGCTTTGTATTCGGTAATTTTATAAAGCGTTTTGGCGTTTTCAAAGGCTTTTTTCTGCAATTTCATGTTCAGTTCGTCCATTTGTTTGTTGCATTCCGAAATTTTATCGGAATTGGGATAGTTGTCAATGAAATTCTGCAATTCCCGTATCGCATCATGCGTGTTGGTTTGATCTAAATCGTAGCGGGGCGAATCCAAGTAGTAGCACTGCGTAGCTATGTAGGAAACCTCTTCCGCCCGAGGGTCTTTGGCGTATGAAACGGCAAAATTTTTAAACTGATGTGCTGCAAGGCGGTAGTTTTTGTCGTAATAGTTGGCATAGGCACTTTTGTAAGCCACTTCGGGAGCCTCGTCTGTGCCGACTACAAATTTCACGGCGTATTCGTAGAGCGAAATTGCCTGTTTATATTTTTTCTTATTATAGAAATTATCGGCGGTTTTGAGAATCTTGTCTTTATCGGTGCTTTTCATCGCCTGATTAAATTCTCTTTCACAGCCCGCAAAAACGAGCAATGATGCCAGCAGTATTAAGGTTGTTTTTTTCATCAGTCTGCAAAGATACATTATTTTTGAAAGTTAAAAGCAATTAAATAACTTTTTGAGTTTAAATTTATTGTTTTTTTAACTAAATTTTCTGCTTTTTCTTGATTTTCACAGAAAAGATGTATTTCCAAATGGTATGTTAGGCTGTCATAGATTTCCGATGTTTTTAACAAA
>JAITOO010000144.1 GCA_031289875.1 Flavobacteriaceae bacterium | reverse complement strand
AAATACGGCCGGCTTTTATCCAATTTAATGGCTTTTATCAGATTAAATATCTTTGTGAAAATTGACCTTCAAACTTGGCTTGACAAACCCTTTGAACCGCCGCCGGAAAATAACAAATTCAACTCTCAATTAACTCTGTTTTCTCTGTAGGGGGATTGATTTTCATTTTTCCCTATCCTTTTTCGTAAAACCTTGATTCTTTGAATTATTTTTTGTGATTTTGCTACTCCTAATTATTATTTAGGACAGGATTGGTTTCTTTACAAATATTTGCTCTATTTTCATTTTTAATTTTAATAAATTATATTTTTTTCTATTATACCATCCTAATTTATATTTTAAGTCTAAATATTCCATTGCTCCCAATCTGCCTGCATAACTAGAAATTCCTCCTATTCTGAAATTCGATAATATTGCATCTATTGGGAAAAATTCCACGTTGTGTTTTACCAATCGTTGAAATAATTCAAAATCGCCCGCTATTTTATAGGAATCATCAAACTTGCCGAATTTTTCATAAATACTTTTCGAGACAAACCATGTAGGGTGTTGTATCATGTGATCTTTTGGAAAATTATGATGAAATCTTCTTATAGCGTGTTCTTTTCCATCTTTCCATAATTTTAAAAAGCCGTAATAAACCCCCTCCTTTTTGTTTTCGCTATTATACCTATTAACAACTATTTCAACCGTATTCGGTTCATAATAATCATCACTATTTACAATGCCAATCAGTTCTCCATTACATTTATCAATGCCCTTATTCATTGCATTGTAAATTCCTTTATCAGATTCGCTTACCCAATATGCCAATTTATCTTTATATTTTTTTATTATATCAATAGTGCCGTCAGTAGAACCACCATCAACAATAATGTATTCTACATTTTTATATGTTTGACTCATAACACTTTCCATAGTTTGTTCCAATGTATCTACTCCATTGAAAACAACCGTAATTATTGATATTAAAGGGGAACTATTATTCATATTTTGTTTTTTAATTTGATTTTTTTCTTCACTAAATTCAATCCTTTTCTTCTCATGTTTTTACTCAATATTAAAAAATATTTGTATTCTGAAGAATTTTCTGCAATTCTTCTTTTGGAATAAGTTGTCGCCTGTATTCTGCTATCATAGTTGGACTTAGCGAGCGGCTTAATGCGTATTGTTTCGCTGTCGGCGTTTTTGCAGAGCAAAATACCGATGCTCGGATTTTCGTTTGCTTTTCTAACGTCTCTATCCAATGCTTCGAGATAAAAATCAAGTTGCCCTATATATTCCGGTTTGAATTTGGTTGTCTTAATTTCTACCGCAACCAAACATTGCAATCCTCTGTGAAAAAACATCAAATCAACAAAAAAATCGTTCATTCCCACTTGCAGGCGAAATTCATCGCCCATAAAAATAAAATCGCCGCCAAGGTCGAGCAGAAATTTTTTCATTTGTACTACTAATCCGCTTTGCAAATCCCGTTCAATATATTTGTCAGGCAAATTCAGATAATCGACCATATAACTGTCTTTAAACAGATTTTTTGTGGCGGGATAAATATTTTTCATCTGTTTTGATTGACGGTTATTTCCAATTTTTGTCTGTTCGTAGTCGCTTATTTCGATCTTCCGAACGAGTTCTTTCGTGTAAAGTTTCTCGTTGAAAGTGAGTGAGATATAATACAACCGTTCTTTGTCGCTTGTACACCCTGAAAGTATTTCCAAATGCGAAGACCAATTTATCAATGAAAGCAAGATTAAAAGTTTATTTTCGGTTTGTGGGTTTTTATTCCCCACAATTATATTCACTTGATTTTCTGCATTTTGCGCTTGCGGGTTTTCATTCCCCACAATTTCTTTTAATTGATTTGGAATTTGTTTATCCAAAATTTGTGCGAATTCATCGGCGCTGTATGTGTCATAAAACTGCACCATCCTGTACAATGCTCTGCGGTCAAAACCTTTAATATCAGGTTGTTTTTCTTTTAGATAATCGGCAAGATTGCTCACTATTTTACTTCCCCATTGCGAAGTTTTCAGTTTTGCTGAAACATAACTACCCACTTCCCAATAAGTAGCAATCTGCTCATAATTGGCTGTACGATACGCCCTTCGTTTGTGTGCATCAATAATCAGCCGTATGTCTTCAAACTGCTTTTCATAAGGCAATATGTTATTGTCAGCTTTCACCATTATTTCCAATCTTTTAATTTTTGCATCACTAAATTCAATCCTTTTCTTCTCATATTTTCACTCAATATTAAAAAATACCCTGCAAAAAGTGACACAATACCACTGCTAATTATAACATATATCAATCTTCCCCATCCTTCATTCATGGAATAATGAATATAAAACGGAACAATGGAAGACAACAAACCAACAACAATACAAATTAACACTACTTTTTTATAGAAATTAAAAATTGAAATTTGCGGAATGTTTTTATTCAAAGCCCAGATGTAAACCTGACAACCGAAAAAAGTAATAATCAGATTTATCACAAAGGAACTTACAGGCGAAAATCCTAACTTAAAAACCACATAAGAAACAGGTAAAGTCAAAATATATATTGTACTTATGGTTGTGGTCATCCTTTTTATCTTTCCTGTTGCATGAATAACAAATTGGACAGGCAAAAATATTGCAGAAATCCAAAACGATAGTAAAATTAACCTGCAAAAAGGAACTGCATATTCAGGCACCTGCTTCAGCCACAATTGAAGAATAAAATGATTTTCAATAATGAGAGGAAAAGAGATAAGAAAAATCAGAAAAAAAGAAAGTTTTGAGGCGTTAAACATTAAATGCTGCATCTTGTCTATTTCGTTAGCTGCATAGTATTTCACAATTTGCGGACGTACTGCCGCCAAAAAGTTACCGGAAAATTGCGATACTGCGCTCTGCACTTGTGTTGCTATCCCGTAAGCTGCATTGACAACAACACCAAAAAATAAATTCAACAATATATTTATACCCTGTGTTTTTGACAAATAACTCAAACTTCCTAATAAATCCCACCCCGAAAAACTCAACATCGGCTTCATAATTTCTTTGTTCCATTCGTATTTATAATGTGATTCAGGAAAATTCTTCAGGCAATAAATCCTGTAAATTGTTATAATCATTACTGTTACACATAAATTGAGAGCAGCGAAAAAAATCAGTTTGTCAAAACTGCTTATTACCAATAAATAAACAATGCCCAGTTTCAAAAAACTATTCAATATCTCCATGTAGGCATAAATATTCATTCGTTCATGTGCAATAATAGTCGCACTGTACGGCGCTTGGGTAATAGAAATCATTGTACTTAAAATAGACAACTGATAGACCCAGCGTGCGGCATTCATTCTTTCGGGCGCAATGACCAATTTGTTTTCCAAAAACCACAGACCGATGGTTTCGCCTAAAATCAAAATAATTCCTGCTATAATAAAATGCACGGTTAAAGCAGCAGAAAAGGTTTTTTTTAATTTTTCATAGTTGCCGCACCCCAATTCAAAAGTCAAAAACCGCGAGGTTGCTCCGCTCATACTGCTGTTCAGGAAACTAAACATTACAATAACTCCGCCTGCTACATTAGCAACACCATAATCCTCAATGCCAAGCGTATTCAGCACCACGCGAGAAGTATAAAGACTTACTCCCATAGAGAGAAGCATACGGAAATAGAGAAACAGCGTGTTTTTTGCTATCCTTTTGTTATTTTCGCCATGGTTCACTTTTATAATTTTGCATAAAGTCTTGCAAAGATAACCAATAATTTAAAAAATATCTGTTGCTTTTTCAATTAATTTTCTGACCACTGTTCTTCCGTCAGCTTCTTTCTGATGAATTGCTCCACAGCCGAAGTGAAAGTTCTTGGCTGACGGTATCGTTCCTTCCGCTCTTCACTAAGCATCTGTAGCATGGCCGTATAGCCCGTTTGTGTTTATTGCGGCTAATCTCCCGATAAATAGTACTTGTAGATGTATCTACGGCTTGAGCTATCCCAAGTTCAATTCACATGTTAAATCTACAATTCCGCTGTTTTGATACAATTTCTTTTTTTCAAATTTGAAAATCATATATTTGTGCTGATAAAAATTGTAATTCGTAATTTTCTAATTTGCAAGTACGTATGAAGCCTGTCCGAATTATTTTGTTTTTTTTTCTTTTGTGGAGCATTTCTGCCTTTGCCCAAACGCAAGAGGATACGCCTCGAAACAACGAGGGAATCCGTGAATTTTTACAGAGGAATAACCGCTCAGAATATTACAAGCAATTTTTAGAACTGAACAAAGGGAAATTCGGGAAAGACAATATCTTGCTGCTCGGCGTGAAATACAAGCTGCCTCCTTCGAAAGATCAAAAAAATGTTTCAAAAACCGCATCAAAATCTCAAAAAAAACAGCCAGAAGTACGAAAAAATCCGCTTTTCGGTAAAAAATACGAAAATTATACCGTAAAGTCTCAGCAATTAAAAGGTGCATGTTTCTTTTTATCAAGCGGACACGGCGGTCCCGACCCCGGCGCTGTCGGCAATGTGGACGGCAGAACGCTCCACGAAGATGAATACGCCTACGACATTATTCTGCGCCTCGCCCGCCGCCTGCTCGAAGAAGGCGCAAAGGTTTACGTTATCATTCAGGACGCTTCGGACGGAATTCGGGACGAGGCGTATTTGTCAAACAACAATTCCGAAACCTGTATGGGTGAAGTGATTCCTTTTGGTCAGACAGCAAGGCTGAAACAGCGTGCCGATAAAATCAACAGCCTCAGCCGCAAGGCGAAAGAAAAGTATAAACGATCGATTTTTCTCCACCTCGACAGCCGAAGCCAGCGGCAGCAACTCGACGTGTTTTTTTATTACGCAAACGGCAGCGCAAACGGCAAACAGTTGGCAAACACGATGAAAGAGACGTTCAGCCAGCAGTACGGCAACCACCAGCCCAATAGAGGATTCAGCGGAGAGGTCAGTGCGCGTAATTTGTATGTGCTTGACCATACCGTGCCTGTTGCGCTGTTTTCTGAATTGGGCAATATTCAAAACAGCTTCGACCAAAGGCGATTTATCAATGTGAACAACCGGCAGGCGCTGGCAAACTGGCTCTGCAAAGGGTTGATAAAAGATTATGAAAACAGTAAGTAGTAACCCGTTGGCGGAATTAAAAAATCAATACAAAAATAGTTATAAAAAGTTGTTTATCAATTAAATATCTCATTATTGATAATCTCTGAAATTGTCTAACGGAGAGGATTCAAATCATCACGAACTTTTTTCTTGTTGAATGAATGAAATTTTATTTGAATTTCAGGCGAGATATTTTTGCCAATTCCGCTTCCGAAATTCGAGGACAGATAGGCGCATCAAAAATTCCAAGAGAAACGTTTTTCTAATCCAAAAACAACTTCTTCAATTCGATAGCCTCTTTGGGATTTAATTTTCCCGACATTATCAAAGAGAGTTCTCTGCGCTGCTGTGCACCCATAAAGCGTTCTTTTTCTTCTTCCGTTTCGGGGACGAGTTCGGGAACTTTCACGGGTTTCATATTGTCGTTTACCGCCACAAAAATATATACTCCTTGATTGGATTTGGTTTTCTTGTGAGTAGAAATGTCGTCAATCCAAACGTCGGCAAAAACTTCCATGGAAGAGCCAAAAGATTTGGAGACTTTGGCGACAACTTCTATCGTCGTCCCAAGCGGAATCGGTTGGTCGAAAGACACATGGCTGACGGACACCGTAACTACCTCAAACTGTGAATGTCTCATAGCTGCAATGGCACAGGCTCTGTCCATGAGCGCGAGCAAATCTCCGCCGAACATGTTGTTGTGGGCATTAGTTTCGCTGGCGAGGACAATGGTCGTCATCACCGTTTGGGATTCTCTGGGCGCTTTGGAAGTCGTGGCTGTCATAATTGCAGTTTAAGAAAGTGCGGTTAAATTAATAACAGGCAGTCCGAAATGATAATCGTGGCAGAAGCAGTCGTCAGCAACTTGGAAAGAAATTTTTTCCCTTTCTGAGGAAAAAGCGCCTAACCTGTTTAAATTCAGATTTTTGACTTGTTTTAAGGTTTGTTTCCATTGCGAAATTTCCTGTTGAATCTGTGAAGCGGTTTCTTCCAAACTTTTGGATTCTTTTCCGGCAATTCCCTCGAAAAGAGCCATATCGTTCAGATTGTGCTGTTGGGAAAAAACCAGATGGTACTTTGGCGGCGTAACCTGCCGGTTTTCGTACTGAAAAAAAGCGGGTTGAAACTCCAATTCAAATTTTCCAAAAGACGGAATGGTAACCCGATGATATTTTTCCAAAAACCCGATGATGTGTTCTGTTAAGTTCATGTGAACAAAAGTAAGAAAAAATTTATGAATATCATATTTATTACTTGTTTGCCATGTTGAATCTACGTTACCGCAAAATGATTGCAGAAGAAAAAATATTTTTTATATTTGCATAAATATTATCATTATGAAATCTGAAAAAGCAAATAAAAAAGCAACTTCCAAAAAGCAAAAAGACAAGTTGTC
>JAITOO010000128.1 GCA_031289875.1 Flavobacteriaceae bacterium | reverse complement strand
GAAACCACCCCTGCCCCCTCAACCTCCCCCTACCCCCTCCAAAGGAGGGGGATGAGCCCCGCATTGTTTTGAACCATGATTTTAGTAAGATTAATTTGATTTCCTTGATTATTAAAATTATATCAATCTTGCAAATCTTGTGAAAATCGTGGTTCGGACATAATCGCAAGGGAATAACCTCCCCCTACCCCCTCAACCTCCCCCTGCCCCTCCAAAGGAGGGGAGTAAGCCCGCAAGTGGCGTAATTTTCATAACTCCTGCCTCGTCCAAAGGAGGAATAACCACCCCTGCCCCTCCAAAGGAGGGGAGTAACAGGCGCATTTCAAATTCCCCTCCTTTGGAGGGGTGCCCGTAGGGCGGGGTGGTTTGCAAATGAATGGGAAACCACCCCTGCCCCCTCAACCTCCCCCTACCCCCTCCAAAGGAGGGGGATGAGCCCCGCATTGTTTTGAACCATGATTTTAGTAAGATTAATTTGATTTCCTTGATTATTAAAATCATGTCAATCTTGCAAATCTTGCAAATCTTGTGAAAATCGTGGTTCGGACATAATCGCAAGGGAATAACCACCCCTATCCCCTCCAAAAGAGGGGAATAACGGGTGCTTTCAAATCCCCCTCCTTTATAGCTGATTATCTGCAAGTTAATATTCGTGCTGCTATGTAAATTCATCAATTCCTTATTTTTTAGCGGACAGTAGAGATTTTAATTCTGATTTGACATTTAGACTGTTCCCTAACTTGTGTTTTCTGCAAAAATAATGTCTATATCATTGATTTTCTTGTTACTAATCAGTCATTTTTTTCAAGTTTTCGGTCGGTCAGGATTGTATGCCATATTAGTATTGCCCCTATTATCAAAAAAACTTATAATGAAATCATGATAAATGTCATAAAAAAATTTGGCAGGTATATAATTAAAATACTACATTTGCAATTCCTACTTTTATGATAGGAATAATAGGAAATGAATACTAACCAATAAACCAATATATACTAATCTAAATTAAAATTGTATGCGAAAATTAAAAAAACGAAAAATCATTGCTTTATCCTTATTTTTTGTCGGATTCTTGAGTTTTTCCTTATCCGCACAAACTATAGTAAAGGGCAAGATTCAGGATCAAAACGGAGTGGGTATTTCTGAAGCTAAAATTTATACAGAAACGGATAGTGTTACCTATTCCAATGAAAGCGGGAAATATGAACTTAGTCTTCCCAAAGGAAATCACACCCTAAAAGTCATCATTCCTGATGGCGAAGAGACTTCCAAAAAAATCACCATTGAAAACGAGCAGTCAATAACTCTAAATTTTACCGTTCAGGGTTACCAGTTGAAAGAAGTTGCCGTTACAGGTACCCGTTCCAAGCCGAGAACTGTAACGGATTCTCCAACTCCTATTGATATTATAGACATTAAAAAAATAGCAGGAGACGGAGCGCAAGTTTATATCAACCAAATACTGAACTATGCAGCGCCGTCCTTTACTTCTATCCCTCAATCGTTAGGAAACGGAACAGATTTAGTTGATCCCGCTTCTTTGAGAGGATTAGGTCCCGATCAGGTGCTGGTTCTGGTCAATGGAAAAAGAAGGTATAATTCTTCCTTACTAAATACCAACGGAACTTTAGGAAAAGGATCCGTAGGTACTGACTTGAACGCTATTCCGGTTTCATCAATAGAAAGGATAGAAATCCTGAGAGACGCTGCAGCTGCCCAATACGGAAGCGACGCTATTGCCGGAGTTATCAACGTTATTCTCAAAAATTCAGTTAATAAACTTAGCGGAAGCCTCACGGCGGGAGAATATATCAGTAAAAACGACGCACGAAACGAAACTACTCATGATGGAGAATCCGTTCAGTTAGGACTGAATTACGGAATTCCTTTAGGAAGTAACGGAGGATATATCAATCTTTCTACTTCTTTTGACCAAAGAAATTTCACCAACAGGGCAGGCGAATTTAACGGCGCTATCTATACCGATTACTCAAGCGGCACAGGAGTAGATAACACAGATCAATTTCTGGCGGATACTCATACTACCCGAAGAGATTATTCTTTGGTTACCGGACAATCCAAGCTAAAAAGCATACAATTTGCCTATAATGCATCTCTCCCGTTAAAATCCAATACCGAAATTTATTCTTTCGGAACCTTCGGATATAGAGACGGCATTGGAATACAAATGTACCGGTTACCCAATGCAGCATCTAATGTAATCGGACTTTATCCGTTAGGATTTTTACCGCAACAACAAACCATTATATATGACCATTCGGCTGCCATAGGAATAAAGGGAAAAGTTGCCGACTGGAAAGTAGATCTTAGCAATACCTTCGGGCAAAATATTTTCAATAACAAAACCATACATTCGCTTAATGCTTCTTTAGGAATAAATTCACCTACTTCTTTCAAGGGTGGACAACTCCGGTTCACTCAAGATGTAACAAACCTTGATATTTCGAGAGAATTTGACTGGTTAGCAGGAGTAAACATCGCTTGGGGAGGTGAATACCGATATGAAAATTATCAGATAATCGCAGGAGATGAAAACTCATGGGCAAATTATGCCATGGGAAAAGAAGTAATAAACCCTAACGGAACTATCAGCATCGTTCCCGACATCAACGGTTCTATTCCTATTGCTTTCGGTCCTGACGGAAAAACCCCGCTTCCCGGAGGAGCACAAGGAAATAATGGTTTTTCTCCCCTTAATGCCGTAGATGCCCATCGGGATGCTTTAGCCGGCTATGTGGATGTGGAAATCAATTTTACCAAAGATTTTTTAATTGATGCTGCCGCCAGATATGAATATTACAACGATTTCGGTTCTACCATCAACGGAAAATTGGCTTTCAGATATAAAATTACGAAGAATCTGGCTTTCAGAGGTTCAGGAAGTACCGGATTTCGGGCGCCTTCTTTACAACAACGTTATTTTTCAAGTACCAATTCTTTGTTTTCAGACGGAGTGATGTATCAGGTCGGAACTTTTACCAATGACAGTGAAGTAGCAAAATTATTGGGTATTCCAAGTTTGAAACCTGAAAAATCCAAAAGCGTGAGCGCCGGAATTACTGCTAAGGTAGATCATTTCAGTTTTACTCTGGATGGATATTTTACCCGAATCAACGACCGTATAGTTTATACAGATTCATTTTCCGGAGATCCGAATGGTTCAGATGCGGATAAAGAGATATACAAATTACTGCAACAAGCCAATGCCCAAACCGCCCGATTGTTTGCTAACGCTGTGGACACTGAAACCAAAGGCTTAGACGCTGTAGTTTCTTATAACACTAATATAGGAAAAGGAAATCTGATTATTGACCTCTCCGGAGCTCTCTCTTATACGAAAAGAGTAGGCGAAGTACACACTTCTCAGTTATTACAGGGAAAAGAAAATATCTATTTCAGTGAATCCAGCAGAATATATTTGGAAAATGTGGTTCCAAATCAAAAACTTAACTTGTCTGTTACTTATAATATCAATAAATGGAATTTCTTTGTCCGCAACAACTATTTCGGAGGAGTTACGGAGCCTACCTCCAATCTGGATTACCAACAGTTCTATAACCCGCGCTGGGTTACTGATGCCTCTATCGGATATCAGTTTATCAAAGCCTTAAAACTTACTGTCGGAGCCAACAATTTGTTCAATGTTTATCCTGAAAAAATAGAATATCCCTCCAACGGATACAACGGACAATTTGTGTATTCCCGCGGCACAAACCAATTCGGATTTAACGGACGCTATTTGTTTACCCGTCTAAATTTCGAGTTTTAATAAAGTAACTAAATTTGAGAGTATTAACTAATTAGATTATAGATAATAGATAGAAACCGAGTTATTTAAAAAAAAATTATTGTTCTTTCACGTTTATTTTCAGTGTGTTATAAAAATATTTTTATAACACACTGAATTTTTGTTGAATATTAAGGCTCTCCTAAAATTATCTACTCTTTGTCTTTATGAGTTAATCAAGATATAATTTCGATATGTGGCAACGAGGAGTTGGAACGCCTGCTGTAAATGGTATGTTTGACGTTTCGTTGAATAATATGAGTTATCCGAAGCAAGAAGTTTATTGCTTGGAAAAACAGGCGGTTGGATTAAACCTGTTTCGGAATATTCCAGCGAATTAGAAGTTCTTTTAATGGCTGGGAAACAATATAAAATGTTGTCAAAACCATTTATAAAAAATGGTAGATATATGGTAGAACTTGAGGAAATTTAAACCATATTATGTGGGGGAAACTGATAATCTGCTTTGGTTTCGTTTCTAACAATTTCATCAACCGCTTCTTTTGATTTATTATAAAAATAATCAGTATTAAAAACGCCTCTGTTGTAAATTTCATTTGCCCTTTTAACCGCCTCTTCCCAAGAAATGTTTCGGTCGGGTTCCCAATGCCACTCACGTATATAATCCAGCATTGTTTGTGATAATTTGCCCTTTTCTTTTTTATCACCATTCCTGTATGCGCTTGCTTCAATACCCCACCAAGCAATTTTTCCGCTGTTTTCCCATTCATAAATCGGGCAATCTTTTTCCCCTTTGAAATAAAGATAGTTACTATAATCACTCATTTTCTATTCGTTTATAAAAATTAGACAATACGTTTTTCATTTCTTCAGGCAAATACCCCAAAGCCTGCTGTTTGATATTTTCGGGTATGCCGTAAAACGCCTCTGCAATACTGCCTGTTATGGCAGCGATGGTATCGCTGTCGCCGCCAATAGAAACCGCCAAACGCACCGCACTTTCAAAGTCCGTGCTTTCGAGAAAACAGATAATCGCCTGCGGAACGGTAACTTGACAGGTTTCGTTGAAAGTGTTTGTGCGACGGATTTCGGCACAAGTCATATCCAAATCATAACCGTAACTTTCGGCAATCTCTTTAATTTTTTCTTTGCTGCGATTTTCTTTGTGCGCGTGAAAAACACAATCAGCCACCGCCATTGCCCCTTTGATTCCTTCAGGATGGTTGTGCGTACATTCGGCTGATTTTTTAGCAAAATCAAGTACTGTTTTCCTGTCGTTAGAAAACCACGCACACGGCGACACACGCATTGCAGAGCCATTGCCGAAACTTTTGTATGGTCGTGGATTGTCCGACTGTAACCACACAGCAAACGAACCACCATAACCGCCTTTCGGATTCGGATATTCTTTGCACCGATTCCGTAATGATTTCTCAAACGAAATTCCCTGCAACAAAGTGTCAGCAACAGCAACCGTACAAATAGTATCGTCTGTAAAACTGCATTCGTTTGTGAAAAGTTCAAAATCAGTACTTCTATGATTATTGAACTCAAAACGCGAACCGATAATATCACCCGTAATTGCTCCTAACATATTTTGTTTTGTATTTAGTCAAACCATAATCTGACAGATTAGTTTAAAAAAGATGCTACAAAAATACCGCAAATTTCAGAATCGCAATCCTGTTTTTTGCGGTATTTTATTAGACCTTGCTTCCACCAAAAAATAAGGTAGAACCAAAAAATAAAGCATTAAGCGTCTTTAATTCTTGCTTTTTTACCTTTAAGGTTTCTGAAGTAGTAAATTCTTGACCTGCGGACTTTTCCTCTTCTGTTCACTTCAATTTTCTGCAAAGCGGGCATATTGATTGGAAATACTCTTTCTACGCCCACATCACCGCTCATCTTTCTGATAGTGAATGTTTTGGTTGCTCCCGTTCCCTTTACTTGAATTACTGTTCCTTTAAAAAACTGGGTACGGGTTTTTCCGCCTTCTTTGATTTCGTAATACACTGTCAATGTGTCTCCTGATGAAAATTCAGGGAAATCTTTTTTTTCGATGTACTTGTCTTGTACATATTTAATTAATGGTTCCATTAGTTAAATTAAAAAATATAAATTTATAACCGAGCAACTTACACGGCTTTCGTCAGAGGTTGGTCAATTAGGGTGCAAAGTTAGCAATTTTCTTTGAATGTGCAATATTATTTTAAATACATAATTTCAACTTTCAAAATTTTTAATTAATTTAGCCGTTGTATATCATTTGAACTAATGAAAGAACGCATTGTCATAAAAATAGGAAGTCAGGTGCTAACCCGCAAAGACGGCTCGCTAAACGTAACGCAAATGTCTGCTTTGACTGACCAAATCGCTGAACTTCACAAAAATAACTTTGAAATTATTTTGGTTTCTTCGGGAGCGGTGGCTTCGGGAAAAACGGAAATCAAACCCAAAACCAAGCTCGACAGCATTTCTGCACGCCAGCTCTATTCTGCCGTTGGGCAGGTCAAACTCATCAACCGCTATTACGATTTGTTTTCCCAACACAATATCCACTGCGGGCAGATTTTGGCGACTAAAGAAGATTTTGCCACGCGGCGCCACTATCTTAATCAACGCAACTGTATGAAAATCATGCTTGAAAACAAAGTTATTCCGATTGTAAATGAGAACGATGCCATTTCCGTAAATGAGCTGATGTTCACAGACAACGACGAACTTTCAGGACTTATCGCCGCCATGATGAATTGCCGAAAACTTATCATTCTCAGCAATATTGACGGAATTTTCAATGCTAATCCCTCCGACCCTAACTCACAGGTTATCAGAGAAATTGATGTGAAAAAAGACCACATTGAAGATTCGATTCAGTCTTCCAAATCTACCACAGGACGGGGCGGAATGACCACCAAATACAACATCGCACGCAAAGCTGCCGAAGAGGGCATCGAAGTTATTATCGCTAACGGAAATACGGAAAACATTCTGATTCAAATTGTTAAAGAAAAAGAAAAACTTTCGACCCGTTTCAAACCTGCTTCCAAACCTGCATCAGGCGTAAAAAAATGGATAGCTCATTCCGAAGGTTTTGCCAAAGGAGAAATTCATATCAATGAAGGCGCTCGGGAGGCTCTGCTTAGCGAAAATGCTGTTAGCCTGCTCCCTGTCGGGATTACGGAAATTATTGGAAATTTTGAAGCGGACGATATTGTGCAGGTTATCGATAAAAACGGAAATCAAATCGGTATCGGAAAAACTGCCTGCGATAGCGGAAAAGCGCGGGAAACCCTCGGAAAAACGCACGAAAAACCTGTTATTCACTACGATTATTTGTACATCGAAAATAAAACAAATTCATGAATTATCTAACTCTATTTCAATCAGCCTCAGAGGCTTGCCAAAATTTAAATTTGCTGACGGAAGAAAAAATCAACCAAATTTTACTTGCCGTTGCAGACGAAGCCGAAACACAAACGGATTTTATTCTTTCCGAAAATAAAAAAGATTTGGAACGAATGGACACATCCAACCCGAAATATGACCGTCTGTTACTCAATGAATTACGGGTAAAAAACATCGCCAAAGACATCAGAAATGTAACGGCTCTCCCCTCTCCTGTCGGAAAAATTTTGACAAAAAAAACGCTGCCTAACGGTTTGGAACTTTCCAAAATCACTGTGCCGTTCGGAGTGGTCGGAGTCATCTACGAAGCCCGCCCCAATGTGAGTTTCGACGTGTTTTCCCTCTGCCTGAAATCAGGGAATGTTTGTCTTTTAAAAGGCGGTTCTGACGCAGTTTTTTCCAACGAAGCTATTGTTTCAATTATTCGTAATATACTTGTAAAACAAGAAGTTAGTCCGAATATCTGCACATTGTTGCCGAATGAACGCTCTGCTACCTCCGAATTGCTGAACGCCCGCAAATATGTCGATTTAATCATTCCTCGAGGCGGAAAAGAACTCATCAATTTTGTTCGGGAAAACTCTCGAATCCCTGTAATAGAAACAGGTGCAGGCGTTTGCCATACGTATTTTCATCAGGACGGAAATGCCGAAATTGGGAGAAATATCATTACCAATGCCAAAACGCTCAAAGTCAGCGTGTGCAACGCTTTGGACTGTCTGATTATCGACCGGAAACGTATCGGCGATCTGCCTTTTTTATGTCGGGATTTGGTGGGAAAAAGGGTCGTTATTTATGCTGACGAATTTTCTTTTGAGGCGTTGAAATCTTTCTATCCCTCTGAATTATTAAAAAAAGCAAAGGAAAGCAGTTTCGGAACGGAATTTTTGGATTATAAAATGGCGGTAAAAACCGTTGAAAATATCGGCGAGGCTTTGATGCACATTTCCCGATACAGTTCCCAACACAGCGAAGCGATTGTCAGCGAAAATCAAGAGGCGGTGAAACTGTTTGAAAAACAGGTAGATGCTGCCTGCGTATATGTCAATGTTTCGACGGCTTTCACCGACGGAGCGCAATTTGGGTTGGGTGCGGAAATCGGCATCAGCACGCAAAAAATGCACGCAAGAGGTCCGATGGCGCTGGAAGAACTCTGCACTTACAAATGGATTGTCAAAGGAAACGGACAAATTCGTGCATAAAAAATTTTGATAATTGAAAAATTATTTGTATATTAGCCATGTCCATATACATGGATAGTAGTCGTTATGAAAACGTTACTCAAACTGCAATTTTTCTGTGGCTCAAATGAAAAAAATTTGATGAGTATAAACTTTGCGGAAAATTGCAAGCGAACGCAATATGAAAAGATAAAATATTTATCAGCTAAGTTTAAAATAAACAACAATTAAATTTAAAAGCATCATGAAAGCTATTTTTAAAACAACGATTTTTTTACTGCTAATTACTTTTAGTTTTTCGACATTTTCTTTTGCTCAGGGGAAAGACCGCTATAACAGCTATCTCAATGACATAGAAAGCATTTTAAGTGGCAACGCAGAAGCGCAGATTCCTCAACTGCACAATCTTCTGTACAGCATTAAAAAAGAAACGGACATACAGAGCAAGGACAAGGACCTTCTTTTGGCTTTATGTTATTTTCACAGAGGTACAGCCTATGCTGCAACGGAAAGACCTACGCTGGCAATCAATGATTTTACCGAATCCATCAAGTTTAATCCCAGAGAGTCTGCGACTTACTGCAATCGCGGAAATGTTTATTTTGACGGCAAAAACTACAAAAGCGCCATTGCGGATTACACCAAAGTTATCCAGCTGAACCCCAGCTCAGATTCTTACCTCAATCGAGGAAATGCCTACCTCGCCTTAAAAGAATACGAAAGCGCTATTGCCGACTTTTCCGCAGTCATCAAAGCAAACCGCGATGAGAGCATTAAAGACGCTAAACCCTATCTGCGGCGGGGCGAAGCCTACCTTTACATGAAAGAAAACAGCAAGGCAGAATCTGATATCAACAAGGCTATTGATTTAGACCCGACCGATGCTACAATCTATTTCAGAAAAGCGATGATTTTCTACAGCTCAAAAAAATATGAAAAGGCGATTTCTTTTTTCGACAAAGCTATTGCGTTGGATTCCAAATACACAGCCGCCTATTTTCAAAAAGCAAGATCCTACTCTGAGATGAACGACTATGACAAAGCTATTGTTGTTTACAATCAAGTAATTGCCGCTAACCCTGAAATGCCCGAAGCCTACTTCTACAGAGGGAACTGCTATTTTTCCATGAAAGACTATCACAAAGCGCAGGAGGATTTAATCTACTATAAAACAATAGACCCTCTAAATAACGCGGGACATTCAAACGCAGCAGAAATACTTATCAACAGAATAAACACAATAACCAGATAAGCGATAAAAATCCGTAATAAGAAAGACGAAAAGCTGTCGAAATTCGACAGCTTTTCGTAATTATGGGTTTCATTTTTTGAGATTTATTGGTTTTGAACAAAAGGTACAATTTTTGAAAAAACACCAAATCAATTACACCTTTTCAATTTCATAAATGGAAATTTGCGTGGTAAAAAGTCCATAATTCAAAAAAGCAGTTTTATCTTCGATTTTGTCAATAGTCGCAGCGCTTGCACTTCCTTTAATTTTGACTTTCGTCCCGTTTTTCAGCCATTTTTCTGCTTGGTCGAAGGTTGTTTTCACGGCTTTTTCCTTTGCCTGCTCCAACTGTTGTTTGATATCTTCTTTTTTCAGTTCGGACTTGACCTTGCTGCGCTGTTTTTGTGTCTGGATTTTTTCTTTCTCGGAAATCTGCGTTTTCTTGTATTTTTCCTGTTCTAAAATCTTGGTGAAGTCCTTGATAATGTCGCTTTTAGTTTTTCCCGAAGAATAGGCTTCAATAAATTTTTCAAATTTTTGTCCGAACTGATTCAGACGGGTTTCTTCGTCGTAAAGCCTCTGAAAATTAATAAGTTTCTGCTTATAGCTGTTCAGCATATCAGAAAGTTCCTTGTTTTTTTCCGAAGAATTGTCAATCTGCCGGTTCAAATCATCTTTGAGTTTCTCAACATGATATTTTTCCTGTTGCAAATGCACCAACGTTTTATCAAGGCTAACTTTCTCCCTCTCCACCTTTTCCTTCGCTTTTTGAATAATCTCTTTTGGAATGCGGTTTTTCTCGGCAACCTCAAACGTGAAGGAACTCCCTACCTGCCCTGTTTCTAATTTGTAAATAGGAGTTAAAGTCTTCTTATTAAACAACATGGAAGCATTTTTGGTATGTTTCAGTTCTTCAATTTTCAACTTGATATTGGTGTAGTGCGTTGTGATGATTCCGTAAGATTTTTTTTCGTAGAAATATTCCAGAAAAGCCTCTGCCAGCGCACCTCCCAACTCGGGGTCAGAGCCTGTGCCGAACTCGTCAATCAGCAGAAGCGTGTGTTCGTCTGCCTGCCTGATAATCTGCTGCATCTTCCTCAGCCGAGAGCTGTATGTACTCAACTGTTCTTCAATAGATTGATTATCTCCAATATCGGTCAGAATTTTATTAAAAAATCCCACTTTCGATTTCGGGTGGACAGGAATTAAAATTC
The DNA here is from genome assembly GCA_031289875.1 of Flavobacteriaceae bacterium. Taxonomy (GTDB): domain Bacteria; phylum Bacteroidota; class Bacteroidia; order Flavobacteriales; family Weeksellaceae; genus Apibacter. The sequence continues at coordinate 2,649 of JAITOO010000128.1, read as the reverse complement.
CGCTCTGAATCATCAACTGCAACAGCCCGACAGTTTTCAGCGTGATGCTTTTTCCGCCTGCGTTAGGTCCTGAAATACAAATGATTCTGAACTCTCTGTCTAATGTCAAGGTCTGCGGAATGGTCGTTTTGCCCTCTTTTTTGTTGGTCAGGAACAAAACAGGGTGATAGGCATTGATGAGTTCCGTGCGCTGTTCGTTCATGATTTCGGGCATAACTGCCTGAATTTCATCAGCATATCTCGCTTTCGCCTGAACGATGTCCAACTGATAAACATATTCTTGATACTGCTCCAACAACGGACGAAATTCAAAGATTTTTTTTGTCAATTGAAGCAGAATTTTTTCAATTTCCTTTTTTTCTTCGTTAATGAGTTCCAACCATCTGACATTGTATTTTATCACCGATTCCGGAAGAATAAAACAGATAGAACCTGTTTTGGAAAAGCCCAAAATTCTTCCTTTTACCGATTTTTTCATCGCCGATTTCACCGCCAGCACTCTCCGATCGTCGAGGACACTTTCCCTGATGTCGTCCAAAACGCCCGATTGTGCAAAATGGGTCAGAGTTTTGTCAAAATTTTCCTGAATATTTTTTCGCACGATTTGCAACTGTTCCCGAATATTCTGCAAATGAGGCGTTGCCTCGTTTTTCACCTCTCCGAATCGGTTGAAAACCTTGTTAATCAATAAAATAATTTCTTTTGTATAAGGAATGTGAGCCAGATTTTTGTGCAAAGTCGGAAAATATTCCTTAAATTTTTCAAAGTGAAAAATCAGGGCATTGACACATTGAGAAAGATTTCGGATTTTATGGAAAGACTTGGCTTCCAGAATGAAATTCTCAATCAGAAGCATTTTCAATTCTGTTTCGATAGGATTGTATTCGTGAAAGGGAATGATATTCTGATTATGGAAACTGCCTAAATATTCGTTTGTACTATTCAGATTATCAAGTATTTCCGATTTTCTCAAAGGATGCAGGGACAAAACGGTTTCTTTTGCCCTTTCCGAATAGCAGAAAGGTGCGATTTCTTCCAATATCTTGCTGTATTCCAACTCTTTTAAGGTGTCTTCTGAAATCTGCATTTTTTATTTAGGATTTTTTGCTGCGGATATAATTTTGAAATATTAAATTCTTTCAAACCCATGCACAAATTTGATTTTTATTGATACAAAAATACGATTTTTTTTAGACACCGGAACTAAACTGCCTGCTTGTCTCCCATGATTACTTTAAAAACCGTGCCTATGATGATGGAAATGTCCAGCAGAAACGACCAGTTCTTGACATAATAAATGTCTGCCGTAACTCTTTTAATCATGTCTGTATCGACGCTGATTTCTCCTCGAAAACCTTTTACCTGCGCCAGTCCTGTGATTCCCGGCTTCACTTGATGCCGCATGTTGTATCTGTGAATAAGGTCGTTGTAATAACTGTCCTGAAGTTCCATATGCGGACGGGGACCGACCACCGACATACTTCCTTTCAATACGTTGAAAAACTGAGGAAACTCGTCTATGCTTGTCTCTCTCAGTAATTTACCTAAACGAGTAATGCGGGTATCTCCTTTCACCGTCGCTTTGATGTCGTTGTCTTTGCTCGGGCGCATGGTGCGGAATTTGTGACAGCCAAAAGATTTGCCGTTCAGCCCAATCCGTTGTTGATTGTAAAACACAGGATTGCCCGAATCTAAAACGATGGCAAGGGCAACGAGCGGAACGAGCCAACTCAGAATAAAAATGATAACAAAAAGCGAGAAAATGATGTCGAAAGTTCTCTTTATGAATTGATTGAATATATTATCCAATGGAAAATTTTTAAAAGCAAGTATCGGAAAAGTGTCGTAATACGCCAATTCCATACTGCTGAAATTGTCATATACGGTATCGGGAATGAAATTAACCGTGATATGATTTGTAGAAGCTATATCCATGATTTTGTCTTCATAACCAAGTGCGAGTTTTCCGTTCAGGGAAAGAAAAATAATCTGAATTTTTTGTTCTTGAAGAAAGTTTTTTAACCTCCGGCAGTCAAAAGAATAGATTTTTTTTTCGTTGTCGGTAGAAACGTCTGCCAAGAACATTCCGCAGTTGATAAATCCCAAATCTTTTTGTTTTTTCAAAATCTGAATAAAGGAGTGGGTATTTTTATTTTCATCTATGAATAAAATTCGACGGAAATTTCCGCCCAAATGACGGTTGAATTTTGCTAAATAAAAGAATATCAGCCTGAAAACGAATATATTCAGAAATATGGCAAGCAAAAAATATAGAGACAGTCTATAGGAAAACAAGGCAGCGCTTTTGAAACCTGAAACGGCAAAAACGATAACGGCGAAAAAGAGAATTTGCAGTATCAATTTCCTGATAATGTGAATGAAATCGTTGTACCGCGTGAAGTTGTAAATATGGGTATTTCCTGCGATGAAAAACCAACTGAACAGAAACAGAATCAAGGCTTTATAATGCGCTTCGAGCAATCCTAAAAAAGTCGGCAATTGTTCTTCTTTCTCTGAATACTGAACATTCAGAAACAGAAAAAACAGCAGAATGATTAACAATAAATCTATCAATGACTGTATAAAAAAAATGTATTTAGCATAATTACTATCTTTCATAAATCCCCCTATATAACTGTTTTACAATTT